>DFCM01000093.1:0-11895 GCA_002366995.1 bacterium UBP3_UBA3054
ACCATTTGTTGTGACAGAGCCTAGTTTTAATAAAATCAACCGCATGATATGAAAAACACTTAATGAAAACAAGGTTTTTGGCAAATGCTATTAAAAGTTATATCGCATTATAGTAAAAAGGAGACAAGCATAAAAAAGACTCTAAACCTACCGAATTCGGTTGGGAAAAAAGGGGGTGAAATCGACCACACTTTTTTATTTTCGCGGCGGAATAATAGGGGTTAGAGAATAATGCGCTGGCTATGGTATAATAAAAAATACTGTGTAAATATATGCATTTTTTATTATGCCGGAAAAACCAAGGATAAAGGTACCGACCAGAGCGGAGCGCGAAAAAGTCAGGTCTCTCATCGAGGGACTTGGCTTGAACACCGTCTGTAAAGAGGCGGCGTGCCCCAATATTTGGGAATGTTTCCAACGGCATACCGCGACTTTCATGATCATGGGGGACGTCTGCACCAGGAACTGCCGTTTCTGCAACGTGAAGACCGGGTGCCCCGCGCCGCTTGACCCGGAAGAGCCTGCCCGCTTGGCTTCCGCCATAAAGGAGCTGGGGCTTAAGTACGCGGTCATCACCTGCGTGACCAGGGACGACCTGCCGGACGGCGGGGCGGAGCATTTCGTCAAGACGATAGAAGCGATAAGGGCGGTATCTCCGGAGACGAAGGTCGAGATACTGACTTCGGATTTCGCGGGCAACAGCTTTGCTTTGGAAAAAGTTTTAAAGGCCGGGCCGGCTGTTTTCAATCACAATCTGGAAACGGTCAAAAGGCTGACGCCCGTTCTGCGGACCAAGGCGACGTACCTGCGTTCGCTGGCGGTCCTGAATTACGCCGCGAGGATGTTCCCTGAGATACCTGTGAAAAGCGGCGTCATGGTCGGCTGCGGGGAGAGCATGGAAGAGATCTTCGAGACTCTCCGCGATCTGCGCAAGGCTGGCTGCTCCATCCTGACGGTCGGGCAGTATCTGGCGCCGGACGACAAGTGCCACCCTGTCGAGAAATATTACAGCGAAGCGGAATTCGCGGAGATAAAAGATTACGCTCTGGAATTGGGCTTTGCCGGGGCGGCCTGCGGGCCGCTGGTCAGAAGTTCGTACAGGGCTGGCGAAATGGCGGAGAAGGTCTATGGCTGATTTTTCCGCCAAACTGAAAGCGCCCGTTTACGTCTGTCTTCTGACTTACGGCTGCCAGATGAATATTCTGGACAGCCAGATCCTTTCGGGCAATCTTACGCGCCAGGGTTTCGTCGTTACGGACGATGAGACGGCGGCGGATGTCGTTTTGTTCATTACCTGCAGCGTGAGGGACCTGGCGGAAAGGAAAGTTTTGGGAAAGGCCGGGAAACTGAACGTCAAGAGAAATCGCAGGCCCGAAGTGGTTCTGGGCGTGACGGGCTGCATGGCGGAACTGAAAGGCGAGACGCTCATTGGCGGCAAGAACGTTTTCGATTTCGTGGCCGGAACGCACAAGCGTCATCTTATCCCCGAACTGATACTGCGTGCGCTGTGCAAACGCGTGGCCGAATCCGAGGTCACTTCCGTCAACGCGGAGGCTTTGGAAAGGCTGGGCATCGCGCTGGCGCCGTACATGGATGAATGTCTTCCCGCCGAGAGGAAGCTTTTCGCCGTGGGCAGAGACGAGGCCGAAGCCGGCCTTGACGAATTGGAGGCCATGCGCCCGAGGCCTTGGCAGGCTTTTGTTGAGATCATGAGAGGCTGCAGCAACTTCTGTTCTTACTGCGTCGTGCCTTACGCCAGAGGGCCGGAAGTGAGCAGGCCGGCGGACGAGATACTTTCGGAACTTAAGACTTTGGCTGGCAGCGGCTGCGTGGAAGTGACTTTACTAGGACAGAACGTCAATTCCTACGGGAAGGATCTGCCTAAAGGGAGCATCAGTTTCCCCGAGCTTTTGGCTGAGGCCGCGAAGATAGAGGGTTTGAAGTGGCTGAGATTCGTCACATCCAATCCGCAGGATATCTCGGACGAGCTGATCGATCTTATGGCCTCTGAGCCGAAGATCTGCCGCTATCTGCATTTTCCCCTGCAGTCCGGGTCAAACCGCATCCTTAAGATGATGAACAGGAAGTACACCCTGGAGCAGTATTTGGAGAAGGTCGCGAAACTGAAATCCGCCATGCCGGACTTGTGGCTGGCGGGAGACCTTATCGTCGGCTTCCCGGGCGAGACTTTGGAGGATTTCCAGGCTACTTTGGCGGCTGTGGAAAGAATAGATTACGCCAACAATTTCCTTTTCAAGTACAGCGAGAGGCCGGGAACGGCAGCTTCTAAGCTTCCTGACGACGTTCCTCTTGAGGAAAAGAAAAGGCGGCACGCGGAGCTTATGGCTCTGCAGGGAAAGTTGACGCACGAGCATTTGAAGAGTTTAGTGGGTACTACCCAGACAGTTTTGGTCGAGGGTCATAGTAAACGTAACCGGGCGGTGCTGCAAGGCAGAACTACCCATTACGCGAACGTGGTGTTCGAGGGCGATCCCGCTCTTATCGGGAAATTCGTTTCCGTTAAGATGGAGTCCGCGACGCCGCTTACGCTGTACGGGAGTTTTGAGCGTTTGTCCGGAGATGAGGAATTAACCAATGAAAAGGAGAGCGGCTGATCTTGAAGCGAACGGGGCTGAGCTTATGCCCCGGGAAAAATTAATGAAGTACGGCATCGAGGAATTGACTCTTCCCGAACTTCTGGCCCTGATCATAGGGACCGGATACGGAGGGAAAAACGTCATGCAGCTGTCCCACGAGATCGTCATGGATTACGGTACGGCGGGACTGAAAGACTTGAAAGAGATCAATTCCCTAAGGGAAGTCACCGGGATGCCTTTTGTCAAAAGCGCCATGCTTTTAGCCAGCCTTGAGCTTGGCAGGCGCCTTTGCGGCAAAGGGGACGATGAGGAGATGATCCGGGTGACACAGCCAGGCGACGTCTATCCTCTTACAAAAGACATGTGGGATCTGGAGCAGGAGCAGTTGAGGGGAATTTACCTCAACGCCGCTTCGAAGGTGATAGGCTCGAAAGTCCTGACTGTCGGCACGGCAAGGCAGAGTTTAAGCGACCCCGCGACGGTCTTCAGGCCGGCTCTGAAGATGGGAGCCAGTTTCGTCATCCTGGCGCACAACCATCCTTCCGGGGAGACATCTCCGAGCCAGGCCGACGTGGCGGTCACAAAAGAGATCTCCGATGCCGGGAAGATACTTCACATAAAGCTGCTTGACCATTTGATAGTAACCAGGTCCGGCTTCACTTCACTGTTGGGAGCCGGCTTACTGAAAAATTGAAAAACCGTTTGAGAACAGAAAGAGCGAAGATTTTCGCCGGCGCGCTAGCGCTGGCGCTCTTCGCTTTTTCTGTTTTCGGAGGAGAGATGGACAAGGGCGAGGCCTTCTATCTGCAGAAGCAGTACGCCAAAGCGCTGGAGTGCTACCGCAAGGCCCTTGAGTCGAAACTGAACGACAACAACAGGGCGCTCTGCTGGTATATGGTAGGGAAATCCTACACGCAGCTTGAACGCTACAACGACGCCAAGATCAGTTTCATGAACATCGTGAACCTCTACTCCAATACGGACTGGCTGCCTGAGGCCTATGTCGGATTGGGGGACGTCGAATTCAAGAGAAGGAAATACTCGGAGGCTCTGAAGCAGTACCGCAACAGCCAGACGGAAAGTTTCATGAAGCGCAGCGGCTCCCGTGTTCTCCTGAAGATAGCCAAGACGCAGAAGAATCTCGGCAATACCAAGGAAGCCCAGGAGTGCGAGAAAAAGATCCTGAAAGATTATCCCAGGAGTCTGGAAGCGAGGCTTCTGATGAAGGGGGTATCCTCTTCGTCGACGAAGGTCGTCAAAGCCGAAAGCACAGGCTCGAGCGCAAAGACTACTGCAACTACTAGCACAAGCACTAAATCTACAGCGAAGACCACGACAAGCGCCCCGAAGACGAAATTCGCGGTGCAGGTCTCCTATACGCCAAAGCAGGACCTGGCGAACAATTACGCCGCCCAGCTCAAGAAGAAGGGCTACAAGGCTTACGTCCGGAAAGGCTCGAAAGGGTATTCCGTGCTGGTGGGCGACTACGCCAGCAAAAGCGAGGCCCAGACGGTCTGCGCGAAGCTGAGGAAATCAGAGAAGAACGACAGCTACGTCATCAGTTTGTAAAATGAAAGAGAAAGAAACCAGAACACCATCTCCCGCCGATTACGAGACGCCCATGATGCGCCAGTATTTCGAGATGAAGCGCAAGTATCCCGGTATGCTGCTCTTCTTCAGGCTGGGCGATTTCTACGAACTGTTCGACGACGACGCCAGGGAAGTCTCGACGCTTCTCGGCCTGACGCTGACGCACCGCGTCAACATGCCGATGTGCGGCGTGCCTTACCATGCCGCGGAAAGCTACATAGGAAAGCTTGTCAAGATGCGGCGCAGAGTGGCTGTCTGCGATCAGATGGAAGATCCCAAGAAAGCGAAGGGTCTTGTGAAAAGGGAGATCACCAGGATCGTGACTCCTTCCACCAACCTTGACGACGAACAGTCCTCGAAGCAGGGGAACAACTTCCTGGCCACCGTCTGCTCCGTAAAGATCAAGGGCAGGGAAGTTTTCGGCGCCGCTTTCCTCGACGTGGCCACCGGCAGTTTCGAGATGACCGAGATGAGCTCCTGCGAGGAGGTCGTGGAGGAACTGCGCCGCCTGCAGCCGACGGAGATCATTTATCCGGAGAGCGGGGAGAGCCTCTGGCAGCCCGCTTTGAGCGCAATTCAGAACGCGCTCGTCATGGGGCTCGACGACCTTTACTTCGACGACGGCTGCAATGTGCTGCTTTCCCATTTCCAGGTCGCGTCGCTTGACGGCTTCGGATGCGCCGACAAAGTTTGCGGCGTGATGTGCGCCGGCGCCGCGCTCCGCTACATCAAAGAGAATTTCGCCATGCTGCCCCTCGACCACATCATGGGGCTAAGATATTACGAGAAGTCCAATTTCATGCGCCTGGGCGAGCACACCAGAAGGAATCTGGAGCTCGTCCGCTCCATGCGTGAGGGCGGGACGGAGGGCACGCTCTTCTCCGTCCTGGACGAGACCGCGACGCCCATGGGATCGAGGATGCTGCGCTCCTTCCTTCTGGCGCCTCTCGTCGAAAAGAAAGAGATCGAAGCCCGCTACGACGCCACGGAACTTTTGATGTCGCGCCAGGGCGAGCTTATGGAGATCAAGGAAGCGCTGAGGAATTTCGGCGACCTCGAGAAACTCGTCAGCAGACTCTCCACGGGTTACGGAACGCCGCGGGATCTTCTGGCCCTGCGCTACTGTCTGCACCAGCTGCCTGTTTTGCGCGGGTACGTTATGGAGTCACTTTCGAAGGCGCGCTCTGAAGAGCTGTTCCCGAACGAGGACCGCTACGCGCTTTTGGAGGATATCTGCGAGAAACTGACGCCTCTGCCGGAATTGACGGATCTTTTGGACCGCGCGCTTTCCGACGATCCGCCCTTGCGCCTGATGGACGGCGGCATCATAAGGGACGGATACAATTCTGAGCTCGACGAAGTCAGGGAACTTTCGACGAACACCAAGAATTACATCGCGGAACTTCAGAACAAGGAAGCCCAGAGAACGGGCATCAAGAAGCTGAAGGTCGGCTACACGAAAGTCTTCGGCTATTACATCGAAGTTTCCCGGTCGTTTCTGGACCAGGTGCCCGAGGATTACATCAGGAAGCAGACGGTCGTGAACGGCGAGCGTTTCATTACGCCGGAACTGAAGGAACTTGAGAACCGCATACTGCACGCGGAGGAGCGGGCGCTCGAACTCGAGGGCGAGCTTTTCCAGGAACTGCGCCAGGAAGTTTTGAAGAACCACCAGAGGATCCAGGAGAGCGCGGCGGCTATCGCTTCCCTAGACGTTTTCCAATCCCTGGCTTGGATCGCCCTGCAGCGTGATTACAGAAGGCCGAAGATCTTCACCGACACGAGGCTCGTCATAAAGAAGGGACGCCATCCCGTTGTTGAGCGCCTGCTGCCCGACAAGCGCTTCGTGCCGAACGACACATTCCTGAACACAGGGAGCGACCAGATCGTGCTTCTGACCGGGCCGAACATGGCCGGCAAATCGACTTACATCCGTCAGGTGGCCCTGCTCGTCTTAATGGCCCAGAGCGGCATCTTCATTCCCGCCGAGGAAGCGGAGATAGGCTTGGCCGACCAGATCTTCACGCGTGTCGGCGCCAGCGACGAGCTGAGCAGGGGACAGTCGACCTTCATGGTCGAGATGACGGAGACCGCCAACATTCTGCACAACGCCACTCCAAAGAGCCTTATCATTCTCGATGAGATCGGTCGCGGCACCTCCACTTACGACGGGCTTGCCATCGCCTGGGCGGTCGTCGACTTTTTGAATTCGGATGCGAAGGTGAAAGCCAGGACGCTTTTCGCCACCCACTACCACGAGCTCATCAAGCTCGAGGAGACGATGCCGGGCGTCGTAAACTACAACGTGGCGGTCTGGGAAAACGGCAAGACGATCTCCTTCCTGCACGAGATCGTCAGAGGCGGCACCAACCGCAGCTACGGCATCCACGTGGCGAAGCTGGCCGGCCTTCCTAAACCGGTCATCGAAAGGGCGGAGAGAATTTTGTCCGGCCTTGAGGGCAAAAGCGTTGAGCCCGCTCCGGAAGTTGTGAGCGAGGAGCTTAAAGTCGAGGAGCCGGCCCCCGAGCCCACTCCACCCGAAGCGTCCCAAATGGAGCTGTTCTGATGGGTGTTTTGGAAGCGTTAGGAAAACTGCCTCGTTTCGAGCGCTACGCCGTGGCCTGTTCCGGCGGCGCCGATTCCTTGGCATTGCTCCATGCCGCTTCGATCTGCTTCGGGCCGGAAAGAGTAGTCGCGCTGCATTTCGACCACGGGATAAGAGGAATTGAGAGCGCCGAAGACGCCGCTTTCTGCGAAAAATTCGCGAACGGTCTTAAAGTAAAGTTTTTCCTTGGCAAGGCGGAAGCCGGGCTTCTAGCCGACCCTCCCAAAGGCGAGAACCAGGAGGCGCTGGCCAGGAAGCTGCGCTACTTTTGGTTCGCCGAGGTCTGCGAAAAGGAGAACATTCATTGCCTTCTGACCGCGCATCACGCCGACGACGTCGCCGAGACCATGCTGATGCACCTTATGCGCGGTTCTGGTCTGAAAGGCTTAGCCGGGCTTAACGAAAGCGCGAAGATAAGCGAGCTTTTCAAGGACATCGCCTGCGATCTGACTGTCTGCCGTCCTCTTTTGGAACTCAGGGCCAAAGACTGCGTGGACTACTGCCTTGAACATAAGCTGGCCTACCGCACCGACAGCACCAACAGCGACCAAAGCTACCTGAGGAACTGGTTGAGACACGAGATAATCCCTAAGCTTAGGGAGCGCGCTGGAGGCGATCTGACTTTAAAGTTCCGTCGGACCGCCATTCAATTGGGAGAGCAGCGGGAATTTATCAGGGAAGCGGCTTTGGATTTCCTGCGCCGCAAGGCCCTTAGCGCCGCGTTTGGGACGATAGTCGATGCTTCTGCCTTCCTTGAGGCCAAACCGGCCTTGCAGCGCGAAGTACTGCGTATTCTGGCCGCCGAGGGAGAGAATTGGGACTTCGAGACGCTGGACAAGGTCTTGAACTGTTTGAAGGACGGAACGGAGCCGGCTTTCCAGCCCGCCGGCGGCGTCCGCTGGCTTTCTGTCGGCGAAAAGATCGTCTTCTACAATGAGCAAACCTCCCTGAAAGATTTTTTCCAAAGCGCGCTAAAAATTAAAAAGGCCGAAGATAGGGGACGCGGATATTCCGACAACGGATCTGGCTGGCTCGCCTGGCTGAAAGGCGAAGCGGTGACTTACAGGGAATACCTCAGGGCGGACGAATACGCCTTAGGCTTTTTTATGAACGGGCTGCGCTACGCTCCCACCAACGGTCCCGAGCGCAAGGCGGGCGACATGATGACGGACGCGAAGATCCCGCTTTTCCTCAGAAGAGAGATCCCCATCCTTTTTTCGGAAGACTCCCCGGCCTGGATCGCGGGCTGGCGCATCGCGAAAAGCGCCGCGGTAGGGGAAGGGGACGAAATAGCGGAAGCGACTCTTGAACTTCCTCCCGCAAAGCCCTGGAACGGTAACGAAGGCGGTGACGCATGCTGATCTTCCTCATTTTCGCTTTTCTTTTCGGAGCCTGCATCGGTTCTTTCCTGAACGTTGTGATCCTTAGGCTGCCGAAAGACGAATCGCTCTGGCGCCGCGGCTCGCACTGCTTCTCCTGCGACAAGCCCATCCCGTGGTATCACAACATTCCCGTTGTGAGCTACCTCGTTTTGAGAGGCAAGTGCGCCATGTGCGGAGCGCGTTTCAGCTCGCAGTACTTTTTCGTCGAGCTGATAACCGGCATAGCCTTCACCGTGCTTTGCTACTTCCGCTTCCGGGGGCTCTTGCCGTTTTTGCCGACCGAGCCGATCGATTACCAGATGATACTTCCGGCGGCGGCCGCTTACATAAGGGACGTGCTTCTCTTCTCATCGCTCCTGGCCATAACGGTGATCGACGCCAGGGAACTGATCATCCCAATAGAGATCACTTTGACGACCTTCGTTTTGGGAATGATCATTGTTTACGCGATGCCGCAGGTCTATCCCGCTTCCGACAGGTTGACCCTGACCGTCGAGCTTTTCCTGGCGGCGCTGGCGGGCGGCGCTTTGATGTGGATAGTGAGGATCGTGGGAGGCTTCGTTTTTAAAAGGGAGGCCCTGGGACTGGGCGACGTGCACCTCATGTTCATGCTGACGCCGTTTTTGAACTGGCCGAGAATCCTGCTGACGATCTTCTTGGCCTCCATAATAGGCTGCGTGGGCGGACTCATAACGAAAGCGCTCGCGAAAGGGGAGAAGAAAGTGGAGATCCCCTTCGGACCGTATCTTTCCATATCCGCTTTCATCGCCTATTTCTGGGGACAGCGGATCATAGACCTGTACTTGAGTCTTGTGATCGGCAAATAAAAAGGGGGCTTTTTGATAAAATATCCATTTGGGTTTTTTATAAGGAAAAAATCAAAGGAACGGACATAGATATGAAAAAAATTCTGGCGATCATGGCAGTTATTCTGCTCTCGGGCTGCGCCTCCACGCTCTCAGAGCGTGTGGCCAACACCCAAAAGGACATCGACCTGGCCATTTTAGCCCTTGGCTACACCAAGAGCGACATTCTTCAGAGCCAGTTCGAGGAAACAACGAAGACCAAGGATGACGAGACCTTCACTTGGAAGAAAAAGCACGTAAGGCTGAGAGACAACTACAAGCTCGACTGGCCGGCGCTGCACAAGTATTTCAAGACGGAAGTCGACTACTCCGAAAAGGATCATCTTGACCTCCGTGTCGGCGAAGCCGAGGCTGACAAGCAGAAGGTCCGTTCTTTCGAGTACGTTCTCGACAAGTGGTGCGAAGTCTACTATGTGGAATTCGTCAGAGACATTGTAACGATCAAGAAAAAATAAGTGATAATTTTAGGCATAGAGAGTTCCTGCGACGACACGGCCGTGGCGCTTTACCGCCCCGGTCTGGCGGAGCCTTTCTGCGAAGTCGTCTCGCGCCAGTACCAGATCCACGACCCCTACGGCGGCGTGGTTCCGGAGCTGGCCAGCCGCAGCCATCTTGAGGCGATCCCCAACATCACGAGGGAATTGCTGAAGAAGGCCGACGTCAAAATGTCCGACGTCGACCTTATCGCGGCCACCAACGGCCCGGGGCTCACGGGCGCTCTCATTGTCGGACTTACGTTTGCCAAAGGCTTGGCGCTCTCCGCGAAAAAGCCTTTCGTTCCCGTCAACCACATCGAGGCCCACATGTTCGCGGCCACGGCGGAAAACGAAGTGGAGTATCCTTTCCTGGCGCTGGTCATTTCCGGCGGCCACACCCTGCTAGCCATCGTCAGGGATACCGACGATTACGAGATAATCGGCCGCACCAGGGACGACGCGGCCGGTGAAGCGCTCGACAAAGGGGCGAAGATCCTGGGGCTTCCCATGCCCGGAGGTTTGAACCTTGCCCTCCGCGCCGAGAAAGGCCAAAGGGGAACGCCCGACGGAACGAGGTTCCCGAGAGCTTATCTCAAGCCTTCCTTCGACTTCAGCTTTTCCGGCGTCAAGACCGCCCTCCTTTACCACGTTCAGAAAAATCCCCCGAAAACGGAAGAGGCGCTCTGCAACGTCGCCGCGGATTATGTCGAGGCGATCATGGACGTGCTTGTGAAAAAGACAATAAAAGCCGCCAGGGAATTCAAGGTCAAGACCATCGTGGTGGGCGGGGGAGTCAGCTCCAACAGCCGCCTGAGAGAGATGTTCAAAAACCGCGTCAGGGGCGGGAAAGATGCCATAAAAGTAATTTTTCCGTCACTGCCGCTCTGCACCGACAACGCGCGTATGATAGCCGCCAGAGGACGCCAGGTCTACGAGAAGAAGGGCCCGGGCGACCTAGGCGCCGATGTTTTTTCAACTTTTGTAAATTAAAATGAAGCTTAGTTCACGTATCAGATCTGTCAAACCGTCGGCCACGCTTTCCATAAACAACAAGGCCAACGAACTGAAAGCCCAGGGCTACCAGGTGATCTCCATGGCGGTGGGCGAGCCGGACTTTCCGACTCCTGAGCACATCTGCCGCGCCTGCATAGACGCTCTCAAGGCCGGAAAAACGAAATACGCCGCCACCAACGGCATTCTTCCCTTGAGGGAAGTCATTGCCAAGAAATTCCAGAGAGAGAACCATCTCAACTACCTGCCCCAGCAGATCGTCGTGAACACCGGAGCCAAGCACAGCGTCTACAGCGTTTTCCAGATCCTCCTCGATCCCGGCGACGAGGTCATCATCCCTTCTCCCTACTGGGTGAGCTATCCAGAGATCGTGAAGCTGGCCGGCGGTGAACCGGTCATAGTCCAGACAAAAGAAGAAGACCGTTTCCTGATGAAGCCGGAACAGCTCGAGGCCGCCATCACAGACAAGACCAGAGCGCTCATCATAAACACTCCCACGAACCCGACCGGACAAGCTTATTCCGAAGATGAGATCAGAGCTTTGGGCGCGGTCCTGAGAAAGCACCCCGACGTGGCGGTCGTTTCCGACGAAATTTACGAACACCTCGTCTACGACGGCTTCAAGCACGTCAGCTTCGCGGCGGCCCTGCCTGACCTTTACGACCGCGTCTTCACGATCAACGGCTACGCCAAGACCTATTCCATGACCGGCTGGCGTCTTGGTTACGTTGCCTGCCCGTCGCTGGAAGCTTCCGACGCTATCAAGCGTCTGCAGGACCAGTCCACATCCGGCATGACGACCTTCGCCCAGTACGGCGGCGTTGTCGCCCTTAGGGACGACCAGGCCTGCGTGCATAGAATGCTGGAAAGCTTCGACGAAAGGCGCAAATACATCGTGCAGGCCCTGAACGAGCTTCCGGGCGTGGAATGCCCGAATCCCAGGGGCACCTTCTACGTTTTCCCGAACATCTCGGGCTGGGGATTGAGCAGTCAGGAAGCGGCCATGCGCCTGCTTGAGGACGCTTATGTCGCGACGGTGCCGGGCAGCGCCTTCGGCGGCGAGGGGCACCTGAGGTTGTCTTTCGCGACATCCATGGACGTGCTAGAGGAAGCCGTGAAGCGAATTGCGGAGTGGATCCCGACGATCTAAAGGCTTTCCTCCAGCCGCGGCATAATATCAATCGCTCACAATTACGCGCGCATTGCTTGCGTTAGCGTCCTCCATGAGTTCGCTCATTGATATATGCCGCGGCCGTCGGAACTCACGGAGGATGCAGACATGCAAAAGTGCGAACGTAGCATGTACCCCTTAGCGAACTCACGGAGGACGCAAATCAAGGCCATGCACGCGTAGTCCGTGAGCGGGGG
>DFCM01000093.1:12084-24814 GCA_002366995.1 bacterium UBP3_UBA3054
GTCTTGCGACCTTCCTTTTTTTATCGCTTGACATTCAGATCATTTGCCGGGCTTGACGCAGAGGTAAATGATCAGGATGAGGTTCACCAGCGGGATGAGGTAGAGCAGGACCCAGAGCCCCGAATGGCCGCAGTCGTGGAGACGGCGGACAGAGATGGAGATCGAGGATATGAAAACGATGATGGAAAGGATCGTGCCGATGACACCGCCGATGACGCCGCCGAGGACCATGCTGAGGATCAGGATGACGACCAGCGGGATGATGAACTCTTTCCTGGAGGCTCTGCCGCTGAAATTCAGGATGTTGGTGAAGAAGCTGACGAATTCGTTCATGATAGTTCTCCTTATTTGTTGGATAAAGGTTGATTTCTTATATTATAGCATTGTTTACCTTGCGAGGTCCACGGCGCGTTTGGCGACGTAAACGCGGAAGAGGGCGGCCGCTATGAGCATGATGAGGATGTGCCACAGAGCCGGCCAGGCGGCCGAGACAATACAGGCGATGATCGCTATCGGCACGATACCGAAGCCGCAGAGCAAAATTCCGACGATGAGCCAGACGACGTTGAAGACGTTCAGGGTCAGATAGGCGGAAAAAACGAAGAGGAAGAAGCCCAGGATATAAGAGATGATAAGGATAGGGGGAAGCAGGGGCTTCGTTAAGCCGGGGATCAGCGAGAGGAGGACAAGTATTACGCCTATGCCTATGACGGTGGGTGAAATGAACGTCAGAGGGGCTATGAAGGCGGAAAGGAACTGCGCTCCCTTGTAAATAAGGAAGATGATGAAGATGACCGCCAGCAGGACGAGTATGGAGGCGAGGAAATTGCCGAGTTGTTTCATATTTTTACCTTGTGTTAGGGGTTAAATCTTTCGATTCGGTATTCGTAGCCCTGCTCCGTCAGGAACATCTGCCTGTTGAGGGCGAAGTCCTGCTCCATGGAGTTCTGGGTGACGATGGTGTAGAAGTAGGCGCTGTTGGGGCCTGGCTTCGGCCTCAGGATGCGGCCTAGGCGCTGGGCTTCCTCCTGGCGGGAGCCGAAGGTGCCGGAGATCTGGATGGCGACGTTGGCGTCCGGAAGGTCGACCGCGATGTTGCCGATCTTGGAGACCATAAGGACGTCGATCTCGCCCTTCTTGAACATGCCGTAGTAGCGGTCGCGCTTGTCCTGGGTCGCGGAGCCGGTGAGAAGCGGGATCTTCAGTTCTTTCGAGAGCTTGGTGAGCTGTCCGATGTACTGCCCGATTATGAGAATGTGAGAGCCTTTGTGGCGCTCCAAAAGCTGTTTTACCACTTCGGTCTTGTTCGGGTTTTCAGACGCGATCCTGAAGCGCACCCTGTCGCTGGCGACGGCGTAGTCGCACTGGCTTTCCTCGGAGAGCGGGACCCTGATCTCGGTGCATTTGGCGGCGGCCAGCCACTGCTGGCTCTCCAGCTCTTTCCAGGGAACGTCGTAACGTTTCGGACCGACGAGGCTGAAGACTTCGCCTTCCTTGCCGTCTTCCCTGACGAGCGTGGCGGTGAGGCCGAGCCTTCTCCTGGCCTGGATGTCGCTTGTTATCCTGAAGACCGGGGCCGGCAGCAGGTGGACTTCATCGTAGATGATGAGCCCCCAGTTGCGCCTGTGGAAGAGTTTGAAATGCGGGAAGTCGTCGCTGCTTTTTTCCGGATGGTAAGTGAGGATCTGGTAGGTGGCGAGCGTAATCGGCGCGATCTTCTTGACCTGTCCGGAATATTCCGCGATGTCCTCGGGCGGGATGTCGGTCTTGTCGAGAAGCTCCTGGCGCCACTGGCGCAAAGCGGTAATGTTGGCGGAGAGGACCAGCGTGCAGGTCTGCAGCCTGGCCATGGCGCAGATGCCGATTATGGTCTTGCCGGACCCGCAGGGCATCACCACTACGCCGCAGCCGCCTTCGACCGAGCCGCCCTTGTAGAAGTTCTCGACGGCCAGTTCCTGGTATTTCCTCACGGCGAAACCGCTCTCGCTTTCAGGCTTGAGATGGAAATGATAAGCGTCGCCCGGCTCGTAGCCGACAAGGTCCTTGACGGGATAGCCGAACTGGGTCAGGAGCCTCTTGATCTCGCCGCGGTATTTTTTGTCGACGAGCCAGGAGACATACTGCCCGTATCCTTCGACGTCGTGGCTGAGAAGCTGAGAGATCTTCGGATGCGCCGACACATAGCGGGCGACCGTGTCGTCGGTGGAATAAAGCCTGAGCCATTCGCCTTCGGCCGGGGCGATGACCATTTTCCCGTAACGCGAACTAATGTCTTTTATGTTGGCCAAAAGGCCTTCCGGCAGGGGGAACTTGCTGTATTTGTCAAGCAAAGCGACAAGTTCATCGGGAGTCAGTCCGGAGGCGATGGCGTTCCAGAGCGAAATGTTGCTTATGCGGTAGGTGTGGATGTGCTCGGGGCTTTTTTCAAGCTCCGCGAAACGGGCCAGAGCGTCCCGGGCTTCCGGGAAAAGGGGATTGTCGACTTCAAGAAGAACGGTAAGGTCGCTCTGGACTATGACAGGGTTGGCTAGGTCTGGCATTTTTAATTACAATTGGAATGTCTGCAATACCGCTCTTTTGTCTGTTATTTTCGTCATGGCCTGGCGCACTTCGGCAAGGCTTTCCTCTTTGACCACAAATTGCCCGAGCCCGACCTGCGCGCTGAAATTGCGGTACCAGGAGATGTGGCGCTGAAGCTGCTGCTTGGTCTGCGTCGGGCAGTTCATTAGGACGGTCACTGTGCCGCGGCTGTAGAATAGCCCCATGCTGCGCATGATGCGGAGCTTCATGACCATGTCGGTGTCGGAGGAGAAGAGCCTCGAGAGTCTCTGGTAGAAGATCTTGGGATTCTGGATGGCGGCGAGTTTGTCGTGCGAAAGATAGTAATGCTTGCGGCCTTTTTCATCGGTCGTTTCGTCGGCGATCTCAAGGCCCAGCGCCTTGATCCTGAAATCGTTGGAGTGATTGAACATCACTTCGTTGTCCCTCGTGACCGTGATCGTGCCTGTCACGGGAATGGAATAATCCACAGCGGCGATGCGGTTCGAGTTCATGAGCTTCATGATGTTTTCGTCGCTCATGTTGCAAAGAAGCATATTGTTTCCCATAAGCGAAAACGCTTTGGGATGTTTCTGCAGAAGACGCTGGGCGTCCTCGGGTTTGTCGAAGGCGAAGAAACAGGCGTCCTTGTGCAGCGTCACTTCGCCCATCACCCAGTCTTTGAGAGTCGCGAGCACGTTTTCCGGAATGGGCGCGGTGGCGTGTTTCTTAAGGAAGTCTATCAGCATGGAAACGGGACGGCCGAGCGAGGCGGCGTCGCGGATGTTTTTCTGCTTAAGGTAAAAGAGCGAGCTTGCGTGGTTGGACTTGGGATCCATGTCCATGAAGAGGGAAAGGAAATAGCGGACGTAGTCCCAGCGGCCGGAATTGATGACAACGATCTCGAAATCGTTTTTCACCACGAGCTGCAGCTTGCTGGAATCGTAACTGGGAATGGGAGCGTCGCAGACTATGGCTTCGCCAAGCTCGGTTAATGTGACGTATTCTTTGCCGTCTTTGGTGCAGTGATAGGTTATGCCCGGGATGAAGAAGCGCTGCTTCAGCTCGTGGTCGAAGATCTGGCGCGTTTCCTCCATGGTGCATAGCCTGAGGCTGGCGCCGTCCCAGCCCCTGGTCTTCTTTTTTTCGCCAACGGAACAGCAGCTTTTTACTTCTTTTTCAAACAATTCGATGACTTCGTCGACGGACAGCCAATGCCCGGCGTACTGCCTCAAAAGACGGGTGTAGATGTTGACAAGATAGAGTTCCAGAGAGGTCACGCGGCAGTCGCATTCGTTGTTCCAGACCGAGGGGCAGGTGTTGCGCCACTCCACGTATTTCTTCATCTGCGCTCCCAAAGGCAGGAGGCGGAACTTGCTGAGGTTCGGGCCGGGAGCGATGACGCCGGAAGAATCCATGCAGAGGATCCTCGAGTCTATGCTGAAGCGCAGCACGTATTCGAAAAGCAGGTCGCGGTCCTTTACGTTGGCGAAATGTTTTTCCAGCATGTCGCGGCTGAAGGCGTAGAAGCGGCGGAGATTGCTGTAGCGGAGGTAGCCTTTTTCCGCGAGCGAGAGGAAGCTGTCGAGCCAGCGGCACATCTTGCCGGAAAATTCCGGATTGATGTTTTCGGGAAAATCGTAGCAGGTTATGTCCTCCAGCCTCTGTTCCGGAAGCGGGATCTCATCGTTGTCAAAAAAAGGCGCCAGGATTATTTCGCCTTCCATGTGCTCCCTGGTGAAGACGCCGGGCGGCCAGAGAGAGGGATCGGTGAAGAAAGCGACGCCGTATTGGTGGAGTTCCGCGATATGGGAAAGATTGAGGCCTTTGGCGTAGGCGCCGGCGTTGAACTGCAGTTCGCAGCACCTCATGACGCAGGCGTTTCTTTGGCCCACGTCCTCCATGGCCAGAGGCGAAGTGGGCTCATTCGGATCGATCTTGTAGCGCAGGCCGAAACGGTGCCTCAGGACCGAGACCAGCGCGTAGGCCTGGGGGGAGAGTTTTTTAAGGACGGCCTGGCGTTTTTCCTTGTCCGCCACCGCTTCCATGTAATGGACGCCGTACATATTCTCGCCGTCTTCCAGCTGACGCTTCGACAGCCAGACCTTGAACATCTGCTTCAGGGAATGCCTTTCGTTCGCCTGCTTGAAAAGATGGATGATGTCAAGAGAATCACTTTCCATGGATGATGACCTTGATGGGGATGTTCATGCGGGCGCACTGACGCTCTATGTCGGGAATGTGCTTTTCCGCCACGAGCCAGTGAGTTTCATCCAGCTCACTGATGATGGCCCTGCTAACGCAGTGGTTCTTCTTCAGCTCCTCGCTCATCTTGAGATCAGGAACCGTCAGGATGTGTACATGGTAGTGGAGAACGTTCATTTTTCTTTAGGGGCTCTCTGCGACCAGAAGACATAGTAGGCGATGGCCGAGGCCGCCGTCACGTTAAGGCTTTCGACGCTTCCCTCCGTAGGAATGGAAAAGAGGGGAAGGCTTTTCCTCGCGCGTTCTGGCAGGCCGTGCGGTTCGTTGCCGGAAACTATAACCTTACTTACACCATTATTATAGCACAAATCAAATTTAATGGGACATCCTTCGCCGGATAATGCGCAAACTCTGTCATTGTTTTCCGTAAGGTATCGCATGGCCTCCTCTTCCTCAAGGTAGAGGAAATTCGCGTCGAGAGCGGCTCCTGCGCTGGCTCTTATGCAGAGCGGATGAAGGTGCGACACGCTGTTTTTTACAAGCAGGAAATTCCGGCAGCCGAAGGAGGCGGCGCTCCTTATGATGGTGCCAAGGTTGCCCGGATCCTGGAGCTGCCAGAGGCAGGCGACGGGGCCGTTTTTCGGAAGTTCGGCGGCACCAGAGAGAAGTTTGGCCGGTTCGACCAGAAGGGCGAGGCCTTCTGGGTTCTTCAGGACGCTGATCTTCTCGAAACATTCCTTGGTCAGAAGGTAGAACGGCACATCGCAGGCGGCCGCCTGTTTTGCGAGCGCGGCGCACTTTTCCGTCGCTTCCCGCGACAAAAGCACGCACTTCACCGCGTTTTTGATCTTCAGGGCGTAATCGGCCGCGACCGCGCCCTCGGCGAAGCAGAGGTTGTGTTCGGCTCGCCCCTTTTTTTCCCTAAGCGAGAGCGCCAGGTCGATAATTCCGGCGCGCCGGCTGGTTATCAGTTGCTCCTCTTTCATCGTTTCTCCTAGTAGATCACCTGCCTCGGGTCGCAGGCTTTTTTCTGCAGCTTGGCGGCGAAGTTTTTCAAGAGGGGACTGGCGCCCTTGTGGATATGAACGAGAGCGTAGCGTCTCAGGGCCTCCTCTCTTTCGCCTCTTTGATCAGCGCATTTGCCCAGCATCAGTTGGGAAGCAGCCTGGATCCTTGGCTTTTTGGATCCTTCTTTCACGGCGATCTCGAACCATTTCTCCGCGCTGCGGCTGTAGCCCAAGGAAAGAGCGGCCGAACCTGAAAGGAAGGCGGCGTCGGGCGTCAGGCCGCGCCAATTCTTTTTGCTTTGGCAGCGGGAATAAAAGTTCGTCGCGTCGGCCAAAGAGCCCTGATGGTTGCCGGAACTGAGCTCGGCCCTTATCCCCATGATCTCGACGAAGGGGGAGTCGGGGTAGCGCTTTTTCAAATATTTCAAATGTCCTGACGCGCATCTCGGGTATCCCTCCCGGCAGTACTCCCAGATGAGGAAGATGCGCATCTCCGTTTCGAAACGCGGATTCTTTTCGAACTGTTCCTCTATGGTCGCCAGGCTTTTGTTGAGGCTGACAGGCTGTATGATCCAACCGACGCACATCGGCAGCGGCCAGGGCGCGGTGTCCATTACGCAGTTGTAGGCGGAGTTCAGCATGTTGGCGTCCGCGGCCGTCGCCTCGAAACGCTGGGCCCGCATTATCTGAGTGAGCGCGCGTTTCATCCAAATAAGCGTGTTCGCGGAGCGCTCCGATCTCGCCTCCATGGAGGCGCGCAAAAGGAAGCTCGCCGCGGCGTAGAGGAACGTCTCGGGCGAGTCGTCTTTTTTCAGCTGAGCCAGACTTGCCTCGCAGCACTCTTTGATCCTCTCGTCGAGAAGTTCCAGGTTCGCTTCGTCCTCTCCGTACATTGCGATGGATCCCAGCGTGGATGCCGCCAGACAGAAGAGGGGAGCGATGTCGTCAGGCGCTTTTTTCCGCTCAGCCTGGAACAGTTTTTCCGCTTCCGCAAAGCGCGCCGAGTAGAGAAGGTCGCGCCCTTTCTCCAGGGAGCTTCCGGCTGTTGCGCAGCAGACTGAAAGCAAAGCTAGGAGCAGAAGCGTTTTTTTCATAGGATCTTTTTCCTCAGCCTGCTGGAAGGTATCCCGAGCGCTTCCCGGTATTTTACGACGGTGCGGCGGGCGATGGCGCAGCCTCTTTCCGCCATGAGCTTCGCGATCTCGTCGTCGCCGTAGGGCTTCTCTTTGTTTTCACCGTCGATTATTTCCTTAAGGAGGGTCTTGGCGTCGGCCCCGGAAGTCTCGCTGCCGTTTTCGCTCGCGGCAACCCTGCTGAAGAAGTCCTTCATCTCCATCAGCCCCTGCGGAGTGTCCATGTATTTTTTGGCGATGGCCCTGCTTACGGTGGAGTCGCTCAGGTTAAGCTCCTCGGCCAGCTCGCGCATGGTCAGAGGACGCATGTGCCCCGGGCCGTTCCTCAAAAAATCCTCCTGATGGGCGACGATCGCCTCGGCGACCAAAAGAATCGTGCGTTTGTAGAATTGCAGCTGGCCGATAAAATTTTTCCCCGCCTTTATCCTGTCGCTGACGAAAGCGCGGCTTTTAAGGTCTTTCGCGCGCATGGCGCTGACAAAGCTCTTTGAGATCCTGACGTAGGGGAACTTCTCCTCGTTCATTTCGACCGCGAAGGATCCGTCCTCGTTTTCCCTTACCACGACGTCCGCGACGGCGTTTTTCGCCTCCGTGTAGGTGAGGTCCCTGCCGGGGCGGAAATCGAGCGTGCCTATCGTTTCCAGGGCGTCCTTCAGTTCTTCCTTTCCGATCTTCAAACTGTTCAGGATGGTCTGGAAACGCTGGTGGAGCATATCGTCGTAATGATCGGAGATGATCTTGTAGGCATTGGAATCGCGCAGCCCTTTCCTCTCCAGCTGCAGCAGGAAGCTTTCCCTCAGATCGGACGCCCCCAGCCCCGGGGGATCGTAGCTTTGCAGAAGCTTCACGGTCTTTTCCACCATTTCTTTTTTTACGCCCAGCTTATCGGCCATCTCTTTCACGCTCTCGGTGAGGAAGCCTTTTTCGTCGAGGCTGGAGATGAGGTAAGTGTAGATCGGCTCGTAATCGGCGGGAAGGTCAAGCGCGAACTGATCCTTCAGGTCGTCGGCGAGAGTGGCGGGGGCGTAGAGGGAATTCATGACGTAATCGTATTTTTTACGCATGGTCTTCTGGTCGGAATATTCCAGATCTTCACCTGCTTCCTCGCGAACGTAATCCTCCCACTCTTCGTTTTCCTTGCCGATTTCGTCCAGAGAATTCTCCTCTTTTTCCTCGCGCTCTCCTCTCCCGTCTTCCTTGTCGTCCATGGAAAAGGAATTGGCGAACGCCTCGTCCTCGCCGTCTTCCTCTTCGGGACGGTATTCCTCAAGGGCCGGGTTCGTGTCCAGCTCGTTTTTTACGACTGATTCCAGCTCGGCTCTCGACGCTTGCAGAAGCGCAAGCGCCTGGCGCTGCTGTAGGCTCAGGCGCTGCTCCTGGCGGACGTTGAGATCGAGGGCCAGATCCGGTTTCGGATTATATGAATTCTCGTCAGGCATGAAAATTGCTAGTTCATTAATTATTGTATCAAAATCAAGCCCATAACAAAATTGAGAAGATTTGATTTGATGTAAAAAATGCTTACTTTGTCTACTAATTTTTGTAGAAAATCACAAAAAGCTGGAAAATTTGGCGGATTTCTTGGAGAATATAGGAGAATGCCAAATCAAGGAGAAATAAAAATGAGCAAGAAGTCAGTTGTCGTCATGGACGATTTTCCCGTGGTGGCCCTCGGATTGAAAAGCATCCTGGAGGAAGTCCACGAATTTGAACTCAAAGGACACGCCGTGAACTTATACGCCATGAGGGCTATTCTGAAACATCAGACGCCCGACCTCATAATCGTGGATTCCGTTCTTCCGAGATCGGATCTCGGCGCAACGCTGACGGAACTGAGGCAGAGGGCGCCTTTTTCGAACATACTGCTTTTCTGCGCCGCCGACGAGGAATACACGAGCGTTTTGGGATTGCGCTGCGGAGTGAAAGGAATAATCTCAAAACGAGCTTCCAAAGAGGAGATAGTGAAAGCGGCGAGGACGGTTTCCTGCGGCGGCACTTTCATCTCCGGGACGGCGGCGGAAAAGCTGACCGCCTATGTTGTCAAGAACGACATCGGCACGGCGGAAGTGAAAAAGCCTTTCTTTTCAAATCGGGAATACATGGTGTTGAAAAGGCTGACGGGCGGCGACAACTTATCGAAGATCGCAAAAGATTTCAAGCTTAGTCCGAAAACGGTGGCCACCTACAGGGAAAGGCTGATGCAGAAGATAGGCGTGAGGACGCTGGCCGGACTGATCAGATACGCCTTGCAGAACGATATTCTTTCAGACTCTTAGGCCATTATGAAATCGAGCATCTCGGGAAGGTGCGTGTCCCAGAAGAGCCAGTTGTGATGGCCGGGATACTCCGTGTACTCGTGGACGGCTCCTTTATCGGTGAGCCATTTGTCGAAGGCGCGGTTATGCTCCAATAGAAAATCCTCGGTGCCGCAGAGCATCTTGATCCTGGGGAATTCCTCAGGGGAAAAATCTTTCGCGATGATCTCCAGTCTCGAGGATTCGTCCCAGAGACGGGCGCTGAATTCCGGCCTCTCGAGATATCTTCTGGAATCGACCGCTCCGCTAAAACTACCGATGGCGGAGAAGAGCTCTGGATATTTGAGGCCCAGCCTGAAGGCGCCGTATCCGCCCATGGAAAGGCCGCAGATCGTTCTCTGATCCTTCCCTATAGAAACGGGCAGATGGCTTTCGAAATAGGGGATAAGTTCCTTTATGAAGAAGCTCTCGTAATTGCCTCCGTGCCCGTCGGTCGTGTCGGAGTAAAAAGAGCGGCCGCCGTCCGGCATGACGATGATCAATTCCTTACTGTATTTTTCCCAATAGCGCTCGACGCTCGTCATGCGCGTCCAATTGGTGTAGTCGTCGGAGAGGCCGTGCAGAAGATAAAGGATCCTTACCGGTTTGTCTTCTTTGAATTTGTCGGGGATAAGGGCGCGAAAGGCGTAGTTCACATCCAAAACAGTGCTGAAAAAATGCCAGTCAACGTTAGCCATCTATGGTGTCCTTAGTGTAGAGTGGGAAGGAGGGGAAGCCCAAAAAGCGGCATTCCGGAACGGGAACGAGCTCGTAATTTTTATAGACCAGTTTCTGCATTTCGCGCGCCAAAGCTATCACGTCGGCGGAAGTGGCGCCTTCTTTTGTTTCCAGCATATTGGCGTGCTTTCTGGAAACAACAGCGTTCCCAGCTGAGAGCGTTCCCTTTACGCCGACTTTGTCGAGGTAAAAGGCGACGCTCGGAACTTTGCCGCACGCTTCTTCCGGCAGAAAGTTCCGGAAGAAACTGCCGCAGGTCCTTTCTTTGGGATAGCGGCGGCTCCTTTGGCGGATGATCTCGTAAGCCCGGCCCTTGGCGAAGGCGGCCTCAAGCTCGCTGCCTTTTTTCAAACGGAAAACGGCGCTCCAGACGATCCACTTCTCGCGATGCAGCCTGGAGACGTCGTAGCCGTATTCGAACCAGTCTTTGGAAACTTCCTTCGTTTCGCCGGAAGGGCTGACGACGACGGCTGAGATCAAAAAGTCTGCCAGGAAAAATTCGAAGAAGTGCGCGTTGATGAAAGCCGCGCCGCCAACGGTTCCAGGGAGCCCGGAGAATTCCTCCAGCCCAAGGGCCTTCCTTTCCAGGGCGTAGTCTATGACGTCCTGAACTTTGGCGCCAGAACCGGCTTCCAAATAAAAGCAGTCCTCCCGTTCCGTAAGCTTAAGCTCATTGTTGACAGGATGGATTATCATTCCGGGATACCCTTCGTCGGAGACGAGCGTGTTGGCGCCTTCGCCCAGGACTTCGAAGGGAAGATCGTTCTTTGCCGCGAAGGCAAGGTCGTTTTTCAGTTCTTCCAGAGTCGCTGGCTCGGAAAGATACTTAGCCTTTCCGCCGGTTTTGAACCAGGTCAAGGGAGCTAAGGAAACATCGTTACGCATGACACCATTATAGCATAATGCCCCCGGTCTTTTTGTTATAATAGGTTGATAAGTTATATAAGGATGATGCGTATGAAAAAATTATGTCTGCTTTTTTCGCTGCTTTTTGCTTTTCAATGTCTGGCCGTCGGAAACCTTGACCTTAAGGTCGCGGTCGTCTGCTACAACCCTTGGATGACCAACGTGGCGGAGATAACCAGAGCCCGCAGGCTCAACGCCACCTTCGGATGGCCCAACGGGCAGTCCATGGCCAACGACCAGAAGTCCTGGTGGAAGGAAGCCACCTTCGGCATGGTGAAAGCCAACTTCGTAGTCGTCACCAACCTCGACATTTTCCCGCTGATGTCTTCCGGCAAGCGTTTCAACCAGCAGAGCTATTACGACTATTGGAAGAAAGGGGAGACAGACAAGCATCCCGGCGGTTCCTTCGACTACGCGCACTTTCTTACCAACGACGTACCCTGGATGATCCCGGCCATCGAAAGGGGAGACATCGACCAGGTCTGGCTCTACGGCTGGCCGGGCATGAACACCAACGAGACCAGACTGTTCGGCAAAGGCGCCTTCGGCTGCAATTCCTTCGGCTTCGGCCGGCTCAAGAACGACAGGATGTTCATGATGTGCATGCCCAGCATCGAAAGATCCGACACGCCTATGGAGAATTTCGGCCACGGCTGCGAATGGCACCTGGGCGGCGCCTTTCACAACTACGTCTATTCCTTCGACAACGGCATCGACTACACCAACTCCCACGACATGGCGCTTTTCAGGGCCCACGGCAGCGAGTGCACCGACAACGTCAACATAGGCGACGTGCACTACGCCCCCAACTCCGTTAGGGACTATGATTGGGGCAACACCACGCCGGTCATGAGCTACGCCGACTGCTGGTACGACTATCCCAACATGACAAACTGGGTGCCGAGGGAGATGACCTGCGCGGATTGGGGCAACGGCGTCAATTACAAGCACAAAATTTGGTTCTTCAAGCATATGCCCGAGAAGGTCGGATTAAGGCGCGGGCACATGATGAACTGGATCACCAAATACATGAACTTCAACGTGGCGGCCTACCCCATAGGCTCACACGAAACGATCCGCCAGGAGGACGTCGATCTGGCGGGCTTCTTCTCCTTCGAGATGAAGGTGCCGGAAGGGACGACGCAATTGGTGGTGAGAGTCAAGACCGGGCTTCCCGTGCTCTGCGGCCTCAGGAAAAATTACATTCCCTTCTTTGACCGCTACCAGCAGGACGGCTTCGTTTACGACGATCTGTCCTTAAGCCGTGAGAAGGAACACACCTTCACGCTGACCCAGGACGACTGCTACGACAAGGGTTTGGAAGGCAGATGGTATATCTCCTTCGGCAGCGCCTACGGCCACGGGAACGTGGTCACCAGCAGACCTTTGAACTCCAACACCTTCTACACCGTCGAAATGGAGCTCTCGCCAAAGCCGGCGCCCTTGGACGGTACGGAATACGTTGAAGTGACGAAGCCCGCGGCGGGGGACATCTACCGCACCATGATCGAGCCCATAGAATGGGAATACAAAGCTCCCTCCGACGGCTGGCGCGCCTTTTATCTCTCTTACTCCACCAACGAGTTCCAGGGTCCCTGGATCGACATCTGCGAGGACTACTATTACGAGCTGGACAAAAAATTCAGCTGGAATACCTTCCCTTACAGACAGGTCACGGACAGGGCGGTGGTGAGGATCATCGCCGAAGACCTCCACGGCCACAACATCACCAACTATTCCGGCATCTTCGGCATAAGCACCGACCCCATCCCCGAACCCGCGGTGGTTATTTTTGCGCTAGCCGCGCTGGCTTGCTTGGCTTTCAAGCGAAGATAAAGAATCTAGCTAAGGCGGCATATGCCCCTCGCTCACGGACTACGCTTGCGTGGCCTTGATCTGCGTCCTCCGT
>DFCM01000093.1:24893-26425 GCA_002366995.1 bacterium UBP3_UBA3054
GCGTCCTCCGTGAGTTCGCTATGGGGTATATGCCGCCTTAGCTTTTTCTTGTCAGCAACCTGGGGACATCCTGTGCTCAACCACGGGAAATCTACAAGTTATCCACAAGAAGCTAAACCTGGCCTCTCTGATTAACTGCCGATAAAATAGATAGTTATAAACTTTTTCAAGGATTATCCCCAACTTATCGACAATCGTTTGCAATTGGAACAGGCAAATGATAAAATGGCAATCCCACTTTAAATTTTGGGAAGTACTTTAGCTTATGTTCAAAAAAATCTTTTACGTTTTGCTGGTTCTGGCGCTAGTAGCCGTGGCGGCCTTCTCTTTGTGGAGAAATTCCGGTTCGGAAAGAGAGATGCAGAAATTGAGAGCCCAGATGTACGATCTGCAGAAGCAAGTCGAAAAGCAGAGCTTGGCCAACAAGGAAGCGGAGCAAAACGTCAAGGAAGAGAAAGAGGAACGCAAGATACTTTCCGAGGCGCTGACGGCTCCTTCCCAGACGCCTCCCTCCGTCGTCCGTCCCGCCAATGCCGAAACGAAGAACGCTATTGTTTCCGTTGCCGATTCTAACGATTTTGCCCAGAGCCTCGCTGACATTCAGGAAGAGGTCAAAGAGCAGGCGATGAAGGAGACCATAAACGAAGTCGCCGAAGCGATCACCAACGACACCAGAGCCATCGACATGTCGGAAGTGGACGCCATGATAAGGGAAGCGGAAGAAAAACTGGTCGCCCAGTACGGCGCCCAGATCCTGGAGAAGGAAGAGAAGGCTGCGCAGGTCACTGAGACTGTGAAAGAGGAAGTCAAAGAAGTTAAGGAAGAAGTGAAAGTCGAGGAAAAAACGGTCGTTTCCACACCTTCCTGGCAGGATGAAAGCGCGCTTCCCGGTTCGGTCCCTGTGGTCGATATCGACGAGTTCACAACGAGAAAATTGGACAACGCACCTACGGAAATAAACAACGGTTATATTTCTTCCAAAGGAGAGCTGAAGCCTGTGCACGGCGACGCTCCCGTTTCTGTGAGCCAGCCTTCCTGGACGCGGAACAGTGAAAAAGCTCCCGAGCAGACGGTCCAGCGCACGACCAGCCTGAAGCCTGCTTCCGAAGTCATCGTTCCTCTGACCGCCAAAGAAAACGTTGAGCGGGATATCAAAGCGGAGGAACAGCGCAGAAGACCTGAGCCGGTCCGCAGGATACCGAGCAAGAATTACAACGCGCTTGGCAAGCGCACCATGGCCGACGTGATGAAAGAAGGCCTTTAAGGAAAATTAAGTGACAAAATATTTTTTGATCCTGATCTGCCTGGCGTCTTCGGCGCTCATGGCAGCCAGCATAGAAGCGACCATAGGTTTTGACGCCTCCAAACTGAAGGAGGAAAAAAAGGAAGGCGCGAGCTTTTTCTCGTACGCCGACAGCGATGTCAATTACGTTGAGCACGGCCAGGGGACTCCCGTTCTGCCCTGCAAGCACGTTTACATCGCGGCGCCCAAAGGCGCGGAATATTCCGGCGGCCGGACGAAAGTGAGCCGC
>DFCM01000015.1:0-7558 GCA_002366995.1 bacterium UBP3_UBA3054
AGTCCCGATGAGGACCGCGCGGTAGGCCGCGGCGTTGAGTACGCTTAAGAGTTTTCCGGACAGCCAGGGCAGCTGCAGAAGCTTCCAGCTCTCCGGAACCAGCGAGGCAAGAAGTTCGCCGATCGGCATCTGCCCGACCATGCAGACGATGGCCGCCGCCATAAGGAAGCCCGCTTCCAGGCTCCTGACCTTGAAGGAGCGGTAGGCGGCGCTGATCATGTAGAAGGTGATCATCGAGAAGACCGCGCTGCCCATGGGCGCCTGGATGGCGTTGAACAAAAAGTCGAAAGAAGTCTTCCAGATCGTACCTTTCGCCTCGTCGGTCTGGCCTTTCAGGGCGCAGACGATCATGACGGCCAAAAAGACAAGGAAGACCGCGCTGTAGCCCGCGTTCTTCAAAAAGTTCCGCATAGGCGCGCCGCCGCCGGGAAGCTTCTCTTCCCCAACGGGCGCGTTGTAATTGAGGGCGCTCTGGTAGATCTTCTTTCCGTGGAAGAGCATCAGGTTTATCATCGCGATGAAGATCGCGAACGATCCGACGACCGTCAGGAATTTGCCAGCCCACTCGGTGCCGTATGAAAGGTACGTCGGCCTGGGGGAAGCGCCCACTTTCTTATAGACCGTCATCTCGGGAGCGAGCGGCTCGCCGTCGCCCTTGTCGCGCAGACTGACGGCGCAGAGCTCCGTTTCGTAAGGCGAGTCGATGGGACGGGCCTTCTGCATCTTCTTCGTTCCGAGGTAAAGCGTGCCGTCGCCGGCATCGATCCTGCCGCCGGCGTAAACGGTGTCGTTCGTGCCGTTGCCCGAGGGCGCTTTCCAGCTTTTGGGCGTCCAAACCGATCCGCTCCGCCTGAACTCTATGATCTCCCTGTCCATGACGTACAGAAGGACAGGCTCGCCTCCCTCGCTGAAAACGTCAAAGGCGTTGGGAGATTTTTCCGTCAGCGTGGAAGCGACCAGAGGCTCCGGATCCAGCTTCAAATGCTTGAGGTCCGGCCCGGCGGCGTGCCAGACGCGGTAGGTCATGGTGAAAAGATAGACGTCCCAGATGCCGCCTCTGTAATCGGCGGCGAAAGTCTTGACGCGGTCGGGTATCTGGCCGTTGGGCGCGTTCTCGAAAGTTTTGAAGACGTCGTTGGTCGAGATCACGACAGGGCCTTTCTTTTTGAAGGTCTGGCCGTCGTCTGAACTCACGGCGTAGCAGAGCACGGGCTCCTTTTCGTTCTGCCCGAGATACAGCAGCGTCAAACCTTCCGGCGCCAGGGCGACGTCCGGATCGATGAGTCCGTACTGGTCGAATTTCAAAAAGAGCGAGCGCTGCAGGCAGGGCTTCTGGTCTTTTATCCATTTGCCGGAGCTTCTGACCATGCGGCCGATGATCCCGCGGCCCTTGTAATAATTGCCGACGTAGAACTGCAGCTTCTTGCCGTCCTTTTCAACGCAGACCGGGCTCCCCACTTCGTAGGAGTCGAATTCTCCGCCCACTTTTTCCGGCAGGATGTACTCCAGGAAGAAGTACAGCCCGACCAGGAAAGCGATTATCTTCAAAATATTGCGTTTACTCATAATCTGTCACCACTGCAGCAAAAGACGCAGGTAATCCGTCTTCTGGAAGATCGTAAGCAAAATGCTGCCCAGCACGATAAGAATAAGAAGCACCAGTTTCGAATAATCCTGGCCCACCAAGCTTCCCGTCAGCACGGGATCCCTGTTGAAGTAGGCGCCCGCGGCGTAGAATTCCTCGCCGAATACCGTGTAATCGCAGGAGACCATGAAGAACGGCACCTGGTAGAAGCTCGGCGTGCAGGCGATCTGGAAAGCCCCGGCCTGTTGCCCGGCCTCCGCCAGCATCATCGATTCGAAGCCGTAGGTGCCGAACATGAAGTTCGCGCCGACGTGGTCGCGCTTGATCCAGCCCGCGATGCCCGCGCCAAGGGCCGACTGGTTGCTGGACATGTACCTCAAACAGTCCTCGACCGCGAACATGCCTTCCTTGCCCATCGCCGCGTAGCCGTCCTTCCAGAACTCCTCCGCCATGGCGTAAGCCAGGGGCTGGGCCAGCGGGACGTAAACAGGCATCGAGAGTTTCGCGGCCTTCCTCACTACGTAGCCCATGACGGCCAGCGAGCAGAAAAGGTTGACGGAAAGATCGTCGAAGCCCAGGTTGAACATGATGGGCCTGTCCTCTTCCGCTGCTCTTCCAATAGCGTCGTCTATGACTTTGAGCCCGTTGATTGGGCGCAAAAAGACTTCCTTCCCGCGCTTCGTCAGCATTATCATGGTGATAATAAAGCCGGAAAAGAGCAGAATAAAGATTATTATGGGTAACGTCGCGTGATCCATTCTTTCTCCAATTATTCAGTAAAGGTGATTATAGCAAAAATCGCCCCTGCTTTCAGTATGGCTTTCTCTCGCCCCTTTTCCTTGGGTTATGGTATAATCAACAAGTTAAGTCAAATTAATAATAACGGAGAAACAAGGAACCATGCCGGTTAAACTGCTTTTACCGCTTCTTTTACTCGCCATGTGCTTAGGAGCCTTCGCGTCCGACGTGAAAGCCCCGAAAATAGCCTATGTCGACACCGAAACGGCCTTGAACAACAGCCGTGAATACAAGGACTGTTCCCTTGCGCTGCTCGACATCCAGGACGACAAGGAAGAGGAGCTGAGAAAAATGACCAGCGAGATAGACGCCCTGGGCGACAAGCTCAAGGTCCTTTCCGAATCCAAACGCCAGGAAGAGGAAGCCAAGTACCAGGCTCTCATAGCCAGGGCCAGCCGCTTCGCCGAGGACACCGACAAATCATTGAGGGAGCAGCGCTCGCTGGATCTCAACAGGATCGCCAACAAGCTGAAAGCCGTCATCGAGGACATCGGCCAAAGGGATAAATACACCCTTATCATAGACCTCAAGGCCATCGTTTACCTGGACCGTTCCGAAATGAAAGACCTGACCGACGACGTCGTTCTGAAACTGAACGACGACTACGCCAAGGAAAAAGAACGCCAGAGCAAGACCCCCAACCGCGTCAAATAATATGAAGAATCAGATATTCACCGCTTTAATGATTTCCGCCCTCGCGCTGAGCTCGTACGCCGTAAGTTTCGCCTACGTCAACACCGAGGACGTGCTGCAGGGCAGCAAAGAGTTCAAGGAATGCGAAAGGAAAGCCCTGACCAAGCGCGACCTCAGGACGGAAGAGATCGCCCAGATGACCGCCCAGCTTGACAAGCTGGAAGCCCAGATCACCGCCCTCTCCGCGGAAAAGGGCGCGGCCCTAAGGGAACAGTACGCCAAGGATTTCGACCGCATCGAGCGTTTCAAAGAGCAGGCTACGGAAGAGATCACGGCCCAGCACAGCCACGACATGGAGCGCATCGCTGGCAAGATCCGCGCCATCATAGAGACGATCGGCGCGCGCGACAACGTCTCCCTTATGCTTGACCTTAAAGCCATCCTCTATCTCGACAAAAAGGTCGTCAAAGACTACACCAAGGAAGTCACCAACGAACTGAACCGCCAGTACGACGAGGAACTGGACAGACTAAGAAGCAAACTCCCGCTTGGCAAATAACAAATTAAGGAACAAATAAATGGAAATTCCCGTTTCCGTCATCGCAGGTCTTTTGGAAGCCGAAGTTAAAGGCGATCCCAACACCATAGTTTCCGGTTTCGGCGGCATCAACGAAGCCAAACCCGGCGACATTACCTTCCTGAACGTCGAGAAGTACATCCCCTCCCTTATGACGACCAAAGCGGCCGCCGTTCTGGTGAGGGCGAGCCTCAAGATCCCCGAGAACTGCCCGCCGGCCCTGATCATCGTCCCCGACCCGCAGCTAGCCCTGCAGAAACTTTTGGAAAAAGTCGCTCCGCCGAAAATTGAATTCGCGCCCGGCGTGCATCCGACCGCCGTCGTTGCCCCCTCCGCGGTCTTAGGCAAGAACGTCTCCGTCCAGCCCTACGCCGTCATTGAAGAAGGCGCGACCATCGGCGACAACTGCGTGATCGGCGCTTTCTGCTACGTCGGCCACTTCACCGAGATCGGCAACGACAGTTTCCTCTATCCGCACGTGACGATAAGGGAACGCATCAAGATCGGTGAACGCGTCACCATCCATCCGGGGACGGTCATCGGCGCCGACGGTTTCGGCTACCTTGAGATCAACGGCAAGCGCGAGAAAGTCCCGCAGATCGGCAACGTTTCTATCGGCGACGACGTCGAGATCGGCGCCAACACCTGCATCGACAGAGCAAGACTCGACACCACGATCGTCAAGCGCGGCGCCAAGATCGACAACCTCTGCCAGATCGCCCACAACTGCGAAGTCGGCGAAGACTCCGTCATGTGCGGCTGCTCCGCCATGAGCGGTTCGACCAAGATCGGCAACCGCGTCATCCTAGCCGGCCAGGCCGGTCTTAACGGCCACATAGAGATCTGCGACGACGTCATCATAGGCGGCCAGTGCGGCGTCACCAAAGACATCCATGAAAAAGGCTTCTACATCGGCTCCCCCGCCACTCCGCACATCACCTACAAGAAGCGCGAGAGCGTCGTCGTGAGGCTCCCCCAGATCCTGAAGGAACTCCACGATCTGGAAAAGGAAGTCGCCAGGTTGAAAGAAGAATTAGCTAAAGCCAAAGAAAACAAATGACCAAACAGACAACCATCGCCAGGGAAGCTAAGATCAGCGGCATCGGGCTTCACTCCGGCGAGATCACATCCTTAAGGTTCCTTCCGGCTCCCGCCAACACCGGGATCGTTTTCAAAAGGACGGACCTCCCCATTCCCGGCGGCGTGGCTTTCCCGGCCAGGGTGCCTTCCGTGCTCAACACCGACCGCAGCACCACGATAGGCAGACTGCTCCAGGTCCCGCAATCTCCGCAGCCCGTGCCCATCGTCGTTTTGACCGTCGAGCACCTTATGGCTTCCATCTACTGCCTCGGCATCGACAACCTTTTCGTCGAGGCGACGGCCATGGAGACTCCTTTGATGGACGGCAGCGGCATTCAGTTCGCCGAGACCTTGAAGGAAGCGGGACTGGTCGAACTCGAAGAGGAAAGGCTCCCCGAGCTTACGGTGACTGAGCCAATCAAAGTCGAGCAGGGCGACGCGACGATCGAGATACTCCCCGCCGACGAATACAAGATCTCTTATACCATGACGTATCCTCATCCCGTCATCGGAACGCAGTTTTTCGAGACGGTAGTCAACGAGGAGAATTTCCTTAAGAACATCGCGCCAAGCAGGACCTTCGCCCTTTACAGCGAACTGTCGGCCCTGCTTTCCAGAGGCCTCATAAAGGGCGGCTCCCTCAACAACGCCATCGTCATCACCGACAACGCCATCCTCTCTAAGGACGGCCTCCGCTACGAAGACGAGTTCGTCCGCCACAAAGTGATGGACCTGATCGGCGACCTCGCCCTGACGGGAAGAAGGCTGAAAGCCCACGTCATATCCTCCCGCTCCGGACACACCCTGAACAACAAAGCCGCGGCGGCGCTCTTCGCCCTGGCTAACAAAAATTAACATAAACATTTCTAAAGATCATGGAAGAATCCAAAGCTCCTATCAGCCTCAATATCCAGGACATCATGGCATTATTGCCGCACCGTCCTCCCTTCCTTTTAGTCGACAGAGTCGTGGCCACCGACTGCGACACCTACGTTGACGCCATCAAGAACGTGACCATGAACGAGCCTTTCTTCGTCGGCCACTTCCCCGGACAGCCCGTCATGCCGGGCGTCCTTATCATGGAATCCTTAGCCCAGGCCGCGGCCATCGTCGTTCTTTCCAATCCGAGATTCAAAGGGCTCATCCCCTACTTCCTCACGATGGACAAGGTGAAATTCAGAAAGCCCGTCCAGCCGGGCGATCAGCTTCACTTAAGGATCGACATCATCTCCATGCGCTCCACCATGGGCAAATGCAAAGCCGTCGCTTCCGTTGACGGCCAGAAAGTCGCCGAGGGCGAACTTGCTTTCGCCGTCGTGATGAACAAAGAAGAAAAAGAAAACAAGGAATAAATCCTCCATGATCCATCCAACCGCAGTCATCAGCCCTGGGGCTCAGATCGCCCAGGACGTTGAAATAGGACCTTACTGCGTCATCGGCGAAAACGTCAGAATTGGCGCCGGCTGCGTCCTCAAGAGCCACGTCGTAGTTGACGGACTCACCACCATCGGGGAACGCAACACCTTCTTCCCCATGGCGGCCATCGGGCAGAAGACCCAGGACCTCAAATACAAGGAAGGCAACAAGTGCTACCTTGAAATAGGCAACGACAACGTCGTAAGGGAATTCGCCACCATCCACTGCGCCACTCAGGACGGCAGCAAGACGATCGTCGGCAACCGCAACCTCATCATGGCCTACTGCCACATCGCCCACGAATGCATTTTAGGCGACAACATCATCATGAGCAACGCCGCCACTTTGGCCGGGCACGTCCAGGTCGGCGACTACGCCGTGCTTAGCGGTATGGCGGGCGTGCATCAGTTCTGCCGCATCGGCAAGATGGCCATGATCGGCGGCTGCACGAAAGTCACCATGGACGTCGCTCCCTTTACGCTCGTGGACGGCGTGCCGCCCCGTTGCGCCACCATCAACAAAGTAAGGATGGAGCGCCTCGGCATCTCCCCAGAAACTATCAGGAAGATGCACCAGGCCTACAAGATCGTCTTCCGCCAGGAGATGAAACTCAAAGACGCCGTGGAAAAACTGAAACAGGACTACCCCGACGTTCCGGAAATAATGGAACTCGCGGACTTCCTCACCAAGTGCGAGCGCGGCCTGACAAGGTAAAACAAAAAAGCGCAAAAAAAAGAGCCCGCTTGAAGCGGGCTTTTTTTTTATTATTCCTTGACCAGGTCGAGGTAGTTGATGTTGAACTGACCGCCCAGAGAGACGATCTTCAGTTCCTGCTGACCTTCCGCGAGTTCTAGTTCCGCGACGTCAGAAGCGGTCTGCCAAGCCTGCCAGCTGCCGGTCTTCACAGAATTTTCCCAGACGAATTTTTGCTGGCCGTTCAGGAGAACTTTCGCGGCGCCGGTTCCGTCCGGAGAGGAGAAGCGGACGCTCACTTTGTAGGTCCCGGGATCTTTGACGTTGAGCTTGTAGGCGAAGTAACTTCCTTTGGCGCTGATGTGCGTCAAATTCCTGCCGCCCGTCTCATCCTCACAGGTCTCCGCGCCGAGGCCGGAACTGATCTTCCCGGCTTCCGTGCCAATGAGGCGCCAGACGTTGCCTTCCGGCTGCTCAGTGGCCGCGAAGGGTTTCTTGGGAGCGTTTTTCGCGTACTGCGCGGCTTTCTTGAGCAGAGGCTTCACGCTTGACTTAAGCTCGTCCAGGGAGATGAGGCCGGCTTTGTAGGCCGCGATAAGCTCCTTGCTCTCGCCCCAGGGCATCTGGATGTTGCAGCCGGCTTTGACCTCTTTCCAGCAGACGCTGTGGCTGCCCCAGTCGGTCGTGACGAAGCCGTCGAAGCCCCACTCGCCTCTCAGAAGGTCAGTAAGCAGCGCTTTCGATTCGGCGGTATGGATTCCGTTGAAGCAGTTGTA
>DFCM01000015.1:7702-8720 GCA_002366995.1 bacterium UBP3_UBA3054
TGAGATAGATTTCCCTCAGTGCTCTTTCGCTCAGCCTGGAATCGTTGTTGAGGCGGTTTTCCTCGCGGTTGTTGGCGCAGAAGTGCTTCATCTCCACGCCGCGGTCGCCGTTGGCCTGCACGCCCTTTATGAGAGCGGCGGCCAAGGTTCCAGTCAGATAAGGATCTTCGGAGTAATACTCGAAGTTGCGGCCGCAGAGAGGATCGCGGTGGATGTTGAGGCCGGGGGCCAGCCAGACGGCGATGCCGGCCTTCTCCATTTCCTCGCCGATTGAGCGGCCAATCTTGTTGAGAAGGTCCGTGTCCCAGGTGCAGGCCAACAAAGCTTCCACGGGCCAGGCGGTCTGGGGCGTGTTGAGGCGCAAGCCGGCCGGTCCGTCGGCGGTGTGCAAAGTCTCCACTTCGCGTTCGGACATGCTGCCCACGCTGCCCGTGGAGCTGATTCCGCTGCCCTGTCCGCAGGAAAGGGCCGCCAGTTCCTCGACGGTAAGGGAGTCAACGAAATCATCAAGCTTATCGGGATCGGCGACCACTTCCTCAAAGGACATGTCTTTTCCTTCGGGAAATCTATTTAGTGAATAACCCATTCTGCCAAGACTGCTGTCGGCGTCGATGGCCAGTCCGCCGATCCGGGCATCGTAATCAGAACTGGTGTTTTTTATTTTCAGCCTATGATAACCGGGCTTCCCGAAGAAGCGGAAGGTCCTGACAGGGATCGTCGGCGGTTCTGACGTGACAGGCATGTCTTCGTAATTGCCCATATCAAGAGCGACGGCAAGCTTTGAGGCGCCGAGGGTTATAAGGGTGAGTTCATGCTCCTTTTCTTCGGAAAGGTAAATAAGATACTCAATCCAATTGCCTTTCGGAAGGATCAAGTCATAGCCGTTTGCGAAATTGAGCCCGTTGCCGGTCCAGGCGTTCCAGGAACGCAGCCTGAAAGTGAAAGGCGAAGTTATGCGGCCGTTGTCTTTCACAAGGCCAAGGGCTTCCTGATCTTCAATCGTTCCCTGATAGGGCGT
>DFCM01000058.1 GCA_002366995.1 bacterium UBP3_UBA3054
CGCCGCGGCCGCAAGCTGCTCTTTGACCGCGCCAGCAAGAAGATGACCTACACCAGGCTGGAAAAGGACAAGGTCACCTACAAGGTCAGGCGCGTCATAGACGCCGATCAGGACGTGGACGACATTTTCGGCGGCGCTTTCAAAGTCAGGGCCCGCCTTGGCTCCAATATCGGCGACTACACGGAAGTGAAGCTCGTCGAGACCGACAAGATATTCCACCTCAGGATCGAGGTGGTCGAGAAGACGATCCTGAATATTAAAGACGTTGGCAATTTCCACGCGATGAAAGTCGTCATAAAGCCCCTCAATCTGAAGAAGGAGGAAGTTTTCAAGGGCCTTCTCGAGCTTGACAGGGACGTGACGATCTACCTTGAAGAGAAGACCAAAACGCCTTTGCTGATATCATCCACGGTGCCCTTCGGATTCGTAAGGCCGAGGATAACCGTCCTGCTGCAAAAATGGGAAATGGTCGAGGGGTTTGAACCCAGGCCGGTCACCGAAGAAGAGCTTAAAGAATTTTCGGAGAAAAAATAAATGCTCAAACGCGGCGAGTATCTGGCAGCCTGGCTCGTCGTCGCGCTGACGATAGCCTTCGGTTTCATAAGGCTTGTTTCCAACGCAAGGGAAAATGAAAAAACGATAACTCTGCGTTTGGAGAGCATAGAAACCGTTTCTCTCGAGGAAAGCGAGCCGTGACAGACATCGACGCACTTCTGATACTGAACCATCTGCGCGTCGGGCCTATTTCGGCCAGAAGGCTTCTGGAATATTTCGGTTCTCCCTCCGAGATCTTCCGCTCGCTCCCCAAGGAGAAAAAAGCGCCGGAAATTGATTTTTTGTCCGGCGATTACAATTCGCGGCTCATAAACTGGCAAAAGGAAGTCGATCTTGCCAAAGCCTGGGAAATTATCAAAAAAGAGAAGATCAGGCTGGTCACTTTCTATGATCCTGATTATCCGGAGCTTTTGAAGCAGATCTTCGACCATCCGCTGCTCTTCTACATGAAGGGGAAACTCTCGGCCAATGACAACCAGGCTCTGGCGATAGTCGGATCAAGGGACGCCACGGAATACGGACGCCACATCGCCTACCGCTGGTCCGCCAGGCTGGCGCAGGCGGGGATACCGATCGTTTCCGGTCTGGCGATGGGCATCGACACCGCCGCGCACGAAGGCGCGCTTTCTGTGGGCGGAAGGACGATCGCGCTCCTTGGCTACGGCTTCGGCTACGTTTATCCCAAGGGCAATGAGCGGCTCTTCGACGAGATCGCGGAATCCGGCGCCATCATTACGGAATACGCCTGGCACCGCGCCATCGGCAAAGGCTCCTTTCCCTTGCGCAACCGTCTTATCGCCGGCATGGCGAGGGCAACGCTCGTCGTCGAGTCGAGGGAAAAGGGCGGCTCTCTCATAACGGCGCACTACGCCGCGGAGTACAACCGCTCCGTTTACGCCGTGCCGGGCCCGGTCACGGCTCCTCTTTCAGCCGGCACCAACAACCTCATAAGGGAAGGCGCGACGCTCGTCACGAGCCCTGAACAGATGATAGACGAATTCGAGCTGATGTTCCAGACGCCGCCTCAGGATCTTTCCCTGGAAGCGCGGCAGAAAGACACCGCGGAAAAGCTGGAAGGCTTGGAAAAAGCGATCTTTTCCGCTCTGTTGGAACCTATGACGCCGGACCGCATCTCGACTTTGCTGGACGAATCTATCGATAAAGTTTCCGCGTCTTTGGTATCATTGGAAATAAAGGGCTACGTCCTTGCCCTGCCCGGACGCAAATACGTCCGCTCGGAGACCTGACAATGCGGATCCTTTTCGCCATACAGAAACTAGACAAGAGATTGGGCGGCGCCGAACGCTTCAGCATAAATTTGATCAAGGGCCTTCTGCAAAGGGGCCATAAGATCTCTGTCGCCTGCTATTCCTGGGACAAAAAGTATGAGGATCTGGGGATTGATTTCATCAGGATCCCGAAGGCGCGCCTTTTCCACGATCCCTGGGAGGAATATTCCAAGAGTTTAAAGGCAGAAATAGAGAAACTGGAAGCAAAGCCGGACATCGTCTGCGGACTTACCCAAATGTATCCTCAGGACGTCCACCGTTTCGCCGGCGGCATCTACGCCTACTGGCTGCCGAAAAAATATCCCAAGACCTGGTTCTTTCAGAAATTCATGCCGAGGAACCGCCGCATCCTCGCCTTTGAAAAGAAGCTCTACGACCCCAAAAATCTCAAATACGCGGTCGCCATCTCCGAAATGGACAAGCGACTTCTCCGAAAGTATTACGATTTCCCAGAGGAAAGAATAATAACGATCTACAACGGCATCGACCAGACGGAATTCCATAACAACGGCAGGGAAGAGGCCAGGCAAAAATTGACGCGAGCCAACGCGATAGATCCTACATCCCGCATCGTGCTTTTCTCGGCCAACAATTACAAAAGGAAAGGCCTGCCCGAGGCGGTCGAAGCCATACTCAAAACGAAAGATCCCTCGAAATTCGCGCTCGTCGTCATCGGCAAGCCCGACAAAGGCATAAGAAGCGCCCTGAAGCGCAAAATAGGGGACAGATTCCAAACCGTCTGGCTTTCCAGAGTTGACGACCCGGCGGAATACTACCGCGGCTCCGACATCATGCTTTTCCCCACGCACTACGATTCTTTCGCGAACGTGACGGCCGAGGCGATGCTCTGCGGCCTTCCCCTCATCACGACCAAAGACGCCGGCGGCGCGGAAATGGTGACGGGAAACGTGAACGGCTTCGTCGTGGATGACAGTTCCAAGACAGACGAGATGGCCAAGGCCCTGGATATCCTGCTCGAAGAGGAGAATCTTCAGAAATTCTCCCAAAACGCCCCAAATACCGCCAAACTTCTCACCACAGACCTCTGCGCCCAAAAATTCGAGGCGCTCTTCCAAAAAATCTTGGAAGAAAAAAATTAGTTATTTTGCTAAAATTAACTAATGTTTTTAATCTCCTAGAAGAGGTCTATCTATGAAAAACAATTTTTTCAAGGCTGCGCTCTTGTTGGCGCTTTGCACTCTGTGCGCTTCCGCTTACGAAAGGGAACTGCTGCGCATCGGTTTTGAAGCCGGCGAAGGTTACGAACTCGGCTCGGTGATCGGCCAGAACGGCTGGACGACCAAGGACCCCAGGCACAATTACGATACCTCCAAAAACGATATTACGGACGGCCTGGGCCCGGACGGCTCCCGCGCCATGCATCTGGAAGGCTCCTCAAACTTCGTGGGGCTTAATTTCGACATGAGCGAAATGGAGTTCGACAAGGATACGGAATATCTGGTCTGGTCTTTCAAGCTGCAGCCCTTTGAGGATACGGAAGGGCATGGCGGCGTTGACAGTTACTT
>DFCM01000101.1:0-263 GCA_002366995.1 bacterium UBP3_UBA3054
GGAAATCCAAGACATACGGATCTTTTATGAAATCTTTCGGAGCAACGGGCTTTAACAACTCAACGGCTTCTTTTTTGACAGAATTCTTGTCCCGGCTGGCCAGCAGACGTTCATAATATAAAGTGGCGATTTGACGTTCGAGCTGCCGGCTAGACCAAGCTGAGCGTATGCATTCTTCCATATACCAGTTTCTGGCATTGGTATTTTCAATTCTCAAAAGGATGCGATAATGTGTCCAGCTCAATTCGGAACGCACTGCGTTC
>DFCM01000101.1:335-1435 GCA_002366995.1 bacterium UBP3_UBA3054
AATTCGGAACGCACTGCGTTCCGTTTTTGGAATGAAATGTAAAACAATCTCATATTTCTCAGATTTCTTATGTCAAATCCTTGCCCGAACTCTTTTTTAAGTCGAGCGGAAAGATTTTGCAATGTCTTTTTTCCGTAATCTGCGCGATAATTCCCTTTCTGCTCATGCTCGACGATCAATCTTCCAATGTTCCAATAGGCTTGCACCATTGCTGAATTAACCGAAGCGTAAGCTTGATTGCGGTATGAAAGAAGCGTTTCTCGAATCGCAGAATAGAGAGTTTGAACCTCCGCAGGGGGATTTTTGTTCAAATTATTGTTGCTTTTCATGCTAAGTTCTTTTTTGAAGTTGACGAGTTTTCACTAACCTCAGTGTACGCCATGATAGACAAAAACGTAAATAAACACAAGGAGATTTGCTTTTGCTAATAGTTTTTATAGCAGATGTAATCTAAATGAATTTAATTATTCAAGGTCTTGTAAAAAAATCTTTGGGCATCGGTTACATTTGATGTATAAGGTGGCAACTGCTTATTACAAAAAATGTAATGGTGGGACGGGCGCGTAGGGCGGAAAGGCGGAAAAATGGGGACTTTTGGAGTTTGGCACACCTTTTGCTTTATATGTGGCGACAACTATTTTCATCAACCATCAGGAGAAAAAAATGAACAGTTGCGCCAGAAAAGCTGCAGTTTCCAAAGTCGCGGGCCTCAAGGGCTGCGCGCCCTTCGCGGGTGAGGCTTTCAAGGAAGCCGATTACGCCGCGGACGTTTTCACTAAAAAAGCCATGAAGGAATATCTTCCTCATGACACCTACGCGAAACTGCTGCAGACTATAGACCAGGGCCAGCCTTTGGATCCCTCGATCGCGGGCGAAGTGGCGCACGCCATGCGCCGCTGGGCTTTCGACAGGGGAGCCACGCACTACACTCACTGGTTCCTGCCTCTGACTGGCTCCACGGCGGAAAAGCACGACGCCTTCCTTGAGATTAAGAAGGGCGAGCCTATCCAGTCTTTCTCCGGCAAGAATTTGATCGTGGGCGAACCGGACGCCTCGAGCTTCCCCTCCGGCGGCATCCGCTCGACCTTCGAGGCCAGGGG
>DFCM01000101.1:1579-2115 GCA_002366995.1 bacterium UBP3_UBA3054
GGCGCCACGCTCTGCATCCCGACGGCCTTCTGCGCCTACACCGGCGAAGCCTTGGACAAGAAGACGCCTTTGCTTAGATCCATGCAGGTCCTGTCCCAGGCCGTCAAGCACCTTATGAAGTGCTTCGGCAAGAAGGACGAGAAGGTTACCATTACGCTGGGCCCGGAACAGGAGTATTTCCTGATCGACAAGAATTTCTACCTTTCCCGCCCCGACCTGCTTCTGACGGGCAGGACTTTGTTCGGCGCGCCGAGCCCCAAGCATCAGCAGCTTGAGGACCACTATTTCGGCACCATCAAGGGCCGGATCCTTAACTTCATGACGGAAGTGGAGGAGGAACTGTGGAAACTTGGGATCCCCTCCAAGACGCGCCACAACGAGGTGGCGCCCGCCCAGTTCGAGCTGGCTCCCATGTTCGAGGAACTGAACCTCTCCTGCGACCACAACATGCTGGTCATGGAAGTGCTCAGACAGGTGGCCGACCGCAACGGCCTTGTCTGCCTTCTGCATGAGAAACCCTTCGCGGGCGTCAACGG
>DFCM01000101.1:2216-4000 GCA_002366995.1 bacterium UBP3_UBA3054
AGCACAACAACTGGTCCATCGCCTACGGCGGCACGAACCTCTTCGACCCGGGCACGGATCCCCATCAGAACGCCATCTTCCTCACCATGCTCTGCGCGGTCATCGAGGCGGTCGACAAGCACGCCGACCTTATCCGCGCCGCGGTGGCGGGCGCCGGCAACGACCACAGGCTGGGCGCCAACGAAGCGCCGCCGGCGGTCATCTCCATCTACTTGGGCGACCAGCTGGCCGACATCGTGCGTCAGCTTGAGGAAGGCAAGCCGAAACGCTCCAAGCACGCCTCGGCCATGAAGATCGGCGTGGACACCCTGCCGCCTTTGCCGAAGGACGCCACGGACCGCAACAGAACGTCGCCCTTCGCCTTCACCGGCAACAAATTCGAGTTCAGGGCGCCCGGCTCCTCCGCCTCCTGCGCCGGACCGAACATCGTCCTTAACACCGTGGTGGCCGAGGCTGTGGAACGCATCGCCTCCACCATGGAAAAGGAAGACGTGGTCGGCAAGAACGAACCCGGCAAGCACACGGTGCGCTTCCATGAGGTCCTGCAGGACATCCTGAAGAAGATCATCAAAGAACACAAGAAAGTCCTCTTCAACGGCGACGGCTACAAGTCCGACTGGCTCCTGGAAGCGGAGAAGAGGGGACTGCCCAACACCGCCAAGACTCCGGACGCCCTGAAGGCCTTCACCAAAAAAGAGAACGTGGAAGTCTTCGCGAAGGCGGGAGTCTTCAGTGAGCGCGAAATGACCTCGCGTTACGAGATTGCCCTCGAGGATTACAAGACCAAGATCATGATCGAGGGCAACTGCGCCCTGGAGATGGTGGACACCATGATCATCCCAGCCATCAAGTCGGAATACAAGGAAAGCTTGGAAGCCCTGAAGAAAGCCGGCGACTGCGGCGTGGCCTGCGGCACGGAATCCTTAAGAGACCAGGCGGTTCTGTTCGGCAGCGGGCTCGACACCCTAAGACGCCAGAGAGACAAACTCGAGGAAGCGATCTCCCAGGGCAAGAGCTGCGAGACGATCTCCTCCATGGCGGCTTTGAGGGCCACGGTGGACAATCTCGAAAAGCACGTTTCCGACGAAAAGTGGCCGCTTCCCAAATATCGCGAGATGCTCTTCATCTACTAAGGACAAAATGTCAGATCAAATCAAGCATGAGTGCGCGGTAGCGCTTCTTTGCCAAAGAGAGAGCGGACTTGATCCCAAGTCCGCTCTCAATAAACTAATAATCCTCCTGGAAAAACAGCACAACCGCGGACAGGACGGAGCGGGAGCCGCGTTGATAGACCCCGATCCCGTTCCCGGGAAAGCGGCCTATCTCTTGAAAAGATCCGCTTCGGAAAACCCGCTGGGCGATCTAGTCAGCTATTGCCACAAATTCAATAGCGACCTGAAGCCCAGCGTTTTTTTAGGACACTTGCGCTACGCCACCTACGGCCGCCACGACGAGAATTTCTGCCATCCCTTCCTGCACAAGGAGGCGGAGCTTAAGAAGACGCTCTTTTTGGCGGGCAACTTCAACCTCACCAACACCAGGTCGCTCTTCGAGGCTTACGCGAAACTTGGCAAGCATCCCGACAACATGGCGGACGGGTACCTGATGTGCGAATGGCTCTCCTATGAGATGGAGAAGGCGAGGTGTGCCGGCGCGAAAGGGGAGAAGGCTATCCTCACCGCCGCCCTCAAGGATCTTCTGCCGAGGCTTGACGGCGCCTACACGCTCTGCGGCGCCTTGGCTAGCGGCTGGAGCTTCGTAGTGAGGGACGCCAACGGGATCAG
>DFCM01000036.1 GCA_002366995.1 bacterium UBP3_UBA3054
GCGCCTAGCGGCGCCCGCCCCGGCCCCAAGTGGCCGAGCGGTTCCATAAACAACCAGCGCTTCGACTACGGCATGGACACCCGCATCACGCAGTCCGATCGCTACGGCGGAGAAATGAGGGCGGCCTTCGAGCAGATCCCCATGCTCTCCATCGTGACGAGCCCCGGCAACCTCTTTGACTCGAGGACCGGCATCTACGTCAACGCCTGGCAGGACGGCCGCAACTGGGAGCGCTACGCCCAACTCATGTACCTCACGCACGACGGCAGCGCGGGCTTCAACGTCGGCTGCGGTCTTAGGATCAGGGGCGGCGCCAGCAGAAGTTCCGGCAACGCCAAGCACTCCTGGCGTCTCTTCTTCCGCGGGGAGTACGGCAACTCCAAACTGGAGTATCCGCTCTTCGGTTCCGAGGGCGCCGAGGAATTCGACAAGATGGACATCAGGACCGCCCAGAACTACTCCTGGAGCTGCGAAGGCGGCAACGACGCCAGGGAAAACATCATGTGCCGCGACGTCTTCGCCCGCGACATGCAGCGCGAGATGGGCGAACCTTACACCAGGAGCCGCTACGTCCACATTCTCCTGAACGGCCACTACTGGGGCCTCTACCAGTTCCAGGAAAGGGCCGAGGAGCATTTCGCCGAGACTTATTTCGGCGGCGACAAGGACGACTACGACGTCATCAAGCCCGACGGCTACGTGGCGGTCGTCAACAGCGGCAACATTGACGGCTGGAAGTCGCTTTGGCAGATGGCTAGAGACGGATTTACGGAAGAGACTTACCTGAAGGCCGTGGGCCGCAACCCGGACGGCACCAGGAACCCGAGGTTCCCTGTCCTCCTGGATCCCACGAATTTGGCGGACTACACCATCATCAACAACTTCCTGGGCAACACCGACGGTCCTCTGACCATGACGGACAGCGGCCCCAACAACTTCTTCGCCATCTACGACCGCGTACGCCAGGGCGGCTTCAAGTATTTCTGCCACGACACCGAGCACGCCATGGTGAAGATGTACCTCAACACCGACAAGACCGGCAGCATCACGACCGGCCGCGACGGCACGGGCGCCTTCAACCCCCGCTACCTGCACCAGCGCCTCTGCGCTGTGGACGCCTACAAGCGCGTCTTCCAGTCCCGCGTCAGTCTGCATTATTTCAACGACGGCCTTATGACCGCCCCCAAGGCTTCCAGGCTGCTCCTTTCCCGCGTCCACGAGATCGACAAGGCCATCCTTGGCGAATCCGCCCGCTGGGGCGACGTCAGGACCGACTGCCGTTCTTACCAGCCCCTCAACAGGGACGACTACTGGTGGCCGGAGATCCAGTGGATCACCAACACCTTCTTCGCGACCAGGAACACGAAGAACCTCGAGCAGTTCAGGAACCGCGGCTGGTATCCCAGCATGGCGCCTCCCAGGATCATCCCCATGGGCGGCCGCGTGGCCGCCGGAACGAGAGTCACCCTGAACGGCCAGACCTACATCAAGTACACGACCGACGGCAGCGATCCCTACACCTCGTCCACGGCCAAGCGCTACACCGGCCCTCTCACGATCACGCAGCCCACCTACATCCGCTGCTGCTACGATCCGGCCTACAGCGACGCGCCCCTGGACGTCTCCGCCTACTTCACGCTCGCCGAGAAGAGCCCGCTGCTCGTAACCGAGCTAATGTACATGCCGGCGTCTCCCGAGGAAGGCTCCCGCTTCACGGAAAAGGATTACGAGTTCATAGAGCTCTTCAACAACTCCGACAAGCCCTTCTATCCCGAGGGACAGTCCATAACGGGCGGCGTGGAATTCGTTTTCGCGCAGGGCGCCAAGGCCGTGCCGGAGCACGGCTACGTTCTCATCGTCAAGAATCCGGAGGCTTTCGCGGAACGTTACGAGACCAACGACCTCTACATCGCCGGCGCGTACGACGGCAGTCTCTCTAACGACGGCGAAGCGCTGTTTTTGACCAATTACAATTTCAGTTTCGACGGCTACTGGTACGACGGCGCCCGCGGATACGGCCCCTCCATCGTGCCGGTCAGTTACGACACGCCGCTGGAAGGTTACAGCATCAAGGGTGCCTGGCGCCTCTCCGGAGAACCCTACGGCTCTCCCGGCAGGGAAGACCTGCCTGAGCCCGCCTGTCTGGCCGCGGCCATGTTCGCTCTTCTTTTCGCGCGAAGGTTGAAGTAAGCTTGGCCCGGTCCCTTGTCATAATTTTCCTCGCTCTGCTTTCCGCCTGCGCGGCGGAAGCTTTGCGCATCAACGAATTCCTGGCCTCCAACAAAGGGGGGATCCAGGACTGTTTCGGCGAGCGCTCGGACTGGATCGAGATCTTTAACGACGGGGAAGAGGACATAGACCTTACGGGCTACGGCCTTACGGACAGCGAAAAGAAGCCTTTCAAATACGAGCTTCCCTCCACCAATCTGGCCGCCGGAAGTTTTCTTCTGGTCTTCGCTTCCGACCAGACGCAGAGCATACCCGGCAAAGAGCTGCACTGCGGCTTCAAACTTTCCGCCAGCGGCGAGTATCTCGGGCTGCGCGACAAAGCGGGCGTGGTCCTTTCCGAATTCGCCCCGGAATTTCCTCCCCAGAAGAACGACGTCTCTTACGGCTGGTGCCGCGAGTCCGAAGGTTCGGAGGAATTCAAGGGCTATATGCTGACGACTACTCCGGGCGCGCCCAACGCTTTCGGCACCAGAACGCTTTCGGATGAGATCGAGGCCAGCGAGGATCCGGGCTTTTACGAGGAGCCTTTCGAACTCAACCTTTCCTGCGACACAGAGGGCGCGAAGATCGTCTGCACTTTCGACGGCACGACGCCGCTTGCGGACGGGCCGGTCTTTTCTTCGCCGCTAACGGTTGGCAAAACGACCATCGTGAGGGCTAGGGCCTTCAAGGAAGAGGCGCCTTGCACGCCCGAATTCACCGGCACCTACGTTTTCCTAGAGGATCTCATCAACGCGCCCGACGGCGTGCCGCCTAATGAGCTCTGGCCCACCAACGCCGTAAACAAGCAGCGCTTGGATTACGGCATGGACACGAGGATCACCCAGTCCCCGGACTACAAGGACGATGTGCTGCCGGGCATGAAGCAGCTGCCCTTCCTGTCTCTGGTGGTGAGTCCCGCCAATCTTTTAGACGCCGAGACAGGCATCTATGTCAACGCCAAAAGTTCCGGCGAGCTTTGGGAGCGCCGGGCGCATATCGAGCTTCTGAACCATGACGGTTCGGCAGGCTTTTCCAGAGACTGCGGGATCAGGATCAGAGGCAGCTCCAGCCGGGGTTCGCACAACCCGAAGCACTCCTTTCACTTGTATTTCAGGGACGAATGGGGCGGCGGCAAACTGGAGTATCCGCTTTTCGGCGACGAGGGTATTAAGAGTTTCAAGAAGATCGACCTCAGGACCACCCAGACTTTCTCCTGGCATTTCGAGGGCGACGCCTACCAGTCGACTTACTGCCGGGACGAATTTGTGCGCGACCTGGCGCTTTCAATGGGCCTTCCCGCCACCAGGAGCCGCTTCTACCATCTTTTGCTGAACGGCCATTACTGGGGGATCTACGCCACCGAGGAACGGCCCGACGAGAATTTCGCCGCGGCTTACCTGGGCGGCTCGAAGGACGACTACGACGTTCTGAAGACCGAGAATTTGAAGGTGGCGGTCAGCACCGGCAGCCTGGACGCTTACAGATTGCTGTGGAAGGCGACGACCAACGGTTTTTCCGACGCCACTTATCAAAAAGTCATGAATGAAGGGCTGCTGGATCCCACCAATGTGGCGGACGTGGCCATCGTGGACAACCTTGTCTGCAACATGGACAGTCCCATCACCGTGACAGGGAACCAGGTCAACAATTTCTACGCCCTCTACAACCGCGAGGAGCCCAAGGGCTTCAAGTTCATCCATCACGACTGCGAGTGTTCGCTTCTGAGGGAGTACTACAACACCGACGTGACCACCAACACTTCCGTGGGCACGAAGCTCGTTTATTTTAACTCCCGCTATCTCCACCAGAAACTGATGGCCGCGCCGGAATACAAAAAGCTCTTCATCTCCCGCGTCTGCAAGCATTACTTCAACGATGGCCCGGCTACGGCGGCCAGGATGCAATCACTCTTCGCGGCCAGGTCCGATTCCATCAGCAACGCCATTGTCTGCGAGTCGGCGCGCTGGGGCGACATCAGATCTCCCTACGAACCCTACTTGCCCCTGAACAGGGACAGGGACTGGACGCCCAACGTTACTTACCTCAGGAACAAATTTCTGCCTCACCGCGCCGAGCTGACGCTGAAGCAGTACAGGGCGCGGGGCTGGTTCCCCGAGATCGATCCGCCCATCCTTTCCCCCTGCGGCGGGCACGTTGACTACGGGACCGAGCTTTCCCTTTCCGGCGCGAAAAAGATCGTTTACACCACGGACGGCAGCGACCCCTGGGTCTCAAAGACTGCGAAAGTCTACGCCGCTCCCGTTTCATTGACCAATTCCCTTACCTTCCGCTGCTGCTACGCCAAGGGCGAAATTGATCTCCCCATGCGGGGCGAAGCGGACTTTACGGTTGAGGAAGCGCCCGAACCCGCGATTGGAATTTTGATCTTACTTTTCCTTCTGGGAAAAAGGAGGATTTTGAATGTTTAGATTGAGAAACATCCTGATATTGTTCATCGCCGCGCTGATCATTATCTTCTGCGCAAGGGCGGGCTGGCTCGGGAGTTTTTCCCGCAGCCTGACTCTGGACGTCTCCGGCTTTTTCGTCAGAGTCGTCAACTATCCCGGGCAGAAGATCAGCTACTACTGGAACCTCTTCCAGTTCAGAAGCGCGGTGCTGAGGGAGAACACCGCCCTTAAGCTGCAGCTCGAGAACCTGCAGCACAAGTACGACCAGACCAGGGATCTCCAGGCCAGAGTGCACGAGCTCGAGCAGATGCTGAACCTTCAGCGCGATTACGATTTTGAGCTGCTGCCGGCGCCCGTCGTCTTCCGAGACGAGTTCAGCTGGAGCAAGACGATAATCATTTCCAGAGGCCGCCGCGACGGACTCTTGCCCTCGATGCCGGTCGTCAGGGGCGGCGTGCTTATCGGCAAGATCGTGGAGGCGGGGTATCTTAATTCCAAAGTGCTGCTGATCAATGACCCGACCTTTAAAGTCGGCGTGCTCTTAAGGCCTTCCGAAGCGGCCGGCATTCTTGAAGGCCGCGGCGAAGGGTTGGCAAGGATCAATTTCCTGCCCTTGGACGCCAAGATCAACATCGGCGACGAAGTCTACACAAGCGGCACGGGCAGCGTTTTCCCGGCCGGCTACCACATCGGCTCTGTCATCAGAGTTGAGAGAGACGAACGCAATTTCTACCAGCGCGCGGAAGTGCAGCTGGCCGCCGACATGCGCTCGATGGAGACCGTGACGGTCATCAAGCACGCGCCGCCCAACCTTTCACTCGATCCGGAGCCGCCCGAAAGCAAATGAGAGACGTTCTGCTAATACTGCTCGTTCTGTTTTTGCAGATCAGCTCCGCGAAGCTTTTCGGCGGGGTCTTCTTCGATTTCCTGACGCCGCTTTTGCTTTTGTGGTCCATCACGAAGCCTTTCAGGGAGGTGATCCTCTGGACCGTCGTCACCACCCTTTTGGTCTCCGCCATCTATCCGCAGCCGTTTTTGGTCATCCTGACCGGGCTTATTCTGGCGCAGTGGATCTTCCGAGCCTCCTTCTTCGAGAGTTGGCGCCGCAAGCCGGGATTGGTCTTCGCCGCGGGCGTCAGCTTCTCTTTTATGTGGCAGTTCTGCGGGCTGGTTTTCGCTTCCGTGACGACGGAGCTCATCACCATGCCGCTTTGCTTCCCGCCGCTTTTGAGTTCTTTCGTGAGCGCGGGGCTTTTCACGGTCATCGTTTTCCGCGTCGCCATGTTTAAGGCGGAATTGGAGGGCAACGCGTGGTAAAGCTGCCTAAAAGCAAGCTTCTCTCCTTTTTCAGGCTGGAGATCCTGGCCCGCGTGATCCTCGCGGTCTTCATTGTCCTTGCTTTGCGCTTGGCGTACATGCAGCTATTGCAAGGCGAGAACTACCGCAAGCGCGTCACCAACCAATCCACCAGGAAGGTCTGGGTGGACGCCGCGAGAGGCGAGATCTTAGACCGCAACGGAAAGATCATCGCCTACAACAGCCCGGAAAGGAACGTGGCCTACGAAGCCTCGGTCTATTCGAAGCGGGCGCAGAGCAACGCGGTGACGCGCCTCGCTGTTCTCCTGCGCTGTTTGCCGGGCGAGCTCAGCGAGAACCTGAAGCCCAAGAAGCGACTGCCGGACGGCACGGCCGTTTTGGCGCGCAACGTTTCGGAATCGCTCTTCACGCGCGTGGCCGAAAGGAGCGACGAGATCCCGGGCCTTATCCTCGACTACGAGTCGGCCAGGCGCTATCCTTACGGCTCTGTTTTCGGGCACGTGACGGGCTACACCGGTCTCATCCGCTCTAACGACAAGCGCCTTAGGGATTCGCAGTATCCCTTCCACATCAACGACATCGTGGGAAGAGAAGGCATGGAGTATTACTGCGACGAGATATTGCACGGCCGCAACGGACGCAGGATGGTGGAGGTCGACAGAGTCGGGCGCTATACCGGCGTCATTCTCCAGGAGGACGCCATCCCCGGCAAAGACATTGTGACGACGCTGGACGTGAGGCTGCAGAAGGCCGCCGCCGAGGCTATGAAGGGCAAGGTGGGCGCGGCCGTTGTGGTCGACGTTAAGACGGGCGAGATACTGGCGATGGTCAGTTCGCCAAGTTACGACCCCAATCTTTTCATCGGGGGAATAAGCCAGACTAATTACGCCCTTTTGAGGGACAATCCCGACCATCCGCTCGTGAACCGCGCGACGCAGGGCCTCTATCCCCTCGGCTCGGTCTTCAAGCTCGTCACTTCCCTGGCCGGACTGGAAACGGGCGTCTTCACTTCCAAAACGGTCTATCACGACACCGGCTCCGTCCAGGTCGGCAACCATACGATCAGGAACTACCACAAGGCCGTCTACGGCGACATAACTTTGGAGGACGCTCTTAGAGTCTCCTGCAACACTTTCTTCTGCCATTACGCCAACGCCATCGGCGCGGACAATCTCGCGAAATACGCCCGCGCGCTGGGATTGGGCGACCGCACGGGCGTAGAGCTGCCTTCGGAAGCCTACGGCCAGATCCCGACGCCTGTTTGGAAAAAGAACATTCAGGGCGAGTCCTGGTATCCCGGCGACACCGTCAACCTTTCCATCGGCCACGGCTTCATTCTCGTGACGCCCGTGCAGATCGCGAGGATGGCGGCGGCCCTGGCGACGGGCGGCACGGTCATGCCGCTTACGCTCATAAAGTCTCTGCGCCAGGGCGGCATCGAGACGGTCTACACCGGCGAGCGTCCGGAAACTAGGCACTCCGAATTCAAGCCCGAGGCGCTGAAGGCCGTGAGGGAAGGCATGTACGCGGTCGTCAACAAGCCGGCCGGCTCGGGCAGAAGAGCGAAAGTTCCCGGCATCACGATCTGCGGCAAGACGGGCTCCGCCATGCTGGGCAAAAAGACTTTCGCCTGGTTCGCTTCCTACGCGCCCTTCGAAGAGCCGGAAGTGGCGATGGCTATTGTTGTCGAGAACGCGACGAGCGGCGGCACGGACGCCGCGCCGATCGCCGGCGAGATCTACAAAACTTACGTCAAGATCAGGAAAAACCCAAACGCTGACAATGGAAAATGATTTGAAAAAACTTTTTTCCGCAAGGAAAGAGAAGATCATAGAAACGCTCTCGGAGTTCCTGTTGAGGGAGGACGTGAAAGCGCGGCTGAATCTGCCCTGGACGGACGACCTTCCGGAAAGGCTGATCGCTTACACCAAGGGCGGAAAATGTCTGAGAGGCAATCTTGTGCTTCTGGGTGCGGAAGCGGCCGGAGCCGACATCGAGGGCTTTTACCCGGCGGCCGCGGCCATTGAGCTCTTCCAGTCCGGAATCTTGATGCACGACGACATCATCGACGGGGACGAGGTCAGAAGAGGGAAGCCCTCGGCGCATTGCGCCTTCGCGAACGAGCTTTCCAAGGCGGGCTTTCCCGAAACTAAGAAGACCGGGGAATCGCTGGCGATCTGTTTGGGCGACATCGCGCTGATGCTGACGTTCGCGCTGCTGAATGAAACGAAATGCGCGCCGGAAAAGAAAAACGAGGCGACGATCTACTGGGGCAATGAATTCGCGAAGGTGGGCGCCGCGGAGATGGAGGACACTTATCTTTCCAGCGCGCCAATCATGCCGGATGAACAGCGCATACTTGATCTTTACAAGGGGAAGACGGCGGGCTACACTTTCATCGTGCCCTTAGTTACGGGCGCCATGCTTGGCGGCGCGTCAACTGAACTTTTGTCCGCGCTTAGCG
>DFCM01000102.1:0-131 GCA_002366995.1 bacterium UBP3_UBA3054
CGATGAAGATGATGCAGGGCGCGTTGGCGCGGCCAGTGTCGAAAAGGTCTCTCACCCTGGCGGCGCCCACGCCCACGAACATCTCGACGAAGTCGGAGCCCGTGATCGAGAAGAACGGCACGCCCGCCTCG
>DFCM01000102.1:201-4257 GCA_002366995.1 bacterium UBP3_UBA3054
GGCACGCCCGCCTCGCCGGCGATGGCCTTGGCGATCAAAGTTTTTCCGGTGCCCGGAGGACCGACCAGGATCACGCCTCTCGGAATGCGCGCGCCGATCCTGGTGAATTTGTCCGGGTCTTTAAGATAATCGATGAGCTCTTTGGTCTCTTCTTTCGCTTCCTGGCAGCCAGCCACGTCTTCGAAGGTGATCTTCAGTTCGCCGGGATCGCTCTTTCTGGCGCGGCTGCGGCCGAAGTCCTGGGCCATGCCCATGTTGTTTCTGGAAAGCCTGTTGAAGAAGAAGTAGCCGAGGGCGAAAAGCAGAACGACGGGAAGAATGAAAGAAACAAGACCCCACTTGGGAGCTTCCTTCAGCGTGTAGTCCACGCCTTTCTCCTTCATCGCGCGGATCCTCTCCGCCTCAACTTCGGGGTTGTTCGTGACCGTCGTCTTGAAAGCGACGTTCTTCGTCCCCTGCGGCATCTCTGCCAGCTGTTTCTTCAGACCTTCCGGCAGCTCTCCCATTTCTTTTACGGCCAGCTCGCCGGTGACGTTGACTGATCCCTCCCTCGCGACTACGGATTTCACGCAGCCCAGGGCGATCACTTCGTCAAATTCGGAAGTGGAGAGCGTCACCGCTCCGGAGCCGCCCATGCCGAAACGCTGCAGAAGCAGCATCACGCCGACAAGGACCGCGATCCAGATCAGGCTGGGTCTCCAGGAGGCGAAACCTCCGCCGGGTCTTTTTTTCTGGTTTTCTCCCATAAATTACTTGCTCAAAAGTTCCAAAGCCTTCATGTACTTGTTTCTGGTCTCTGTTACGACCTCGGGCGGCAAGGGAGGAGCGGGCGGCTCGTGATTCCACTTGATCGCGTTCAGATAATCGCGGACGTACTGCTTGTCGAAAGAGGGCTGGGATTTGCCCGGGCAGTACTGGTCGGCGGGCCAGAAGCGCGAGGAGTCCGGGGTGAGGACTTCGTCGCAGAGAATGATCTCGCCGTCGCAGACGCCGAACTCAAACTTCGTATCGGCGATTATGATGCCTTTCTCCTTGGCGTAGGCGCTGGCGCGGGAGTAGATGTAAAGGGAAAGATCCCTGAGCTTGCTCGCGGCCTCGAAGCCGACGATGTCGGCCATGCGGTCGAAGTCGATGTTCTCGTCGTGGCCGGCGTCCGCTTTGGTGGAAGGCGTGAAGATCGGCTCGGGCAGTTCGGAGCACTCCAGAAGGCCCTCGGGCATCTTCTTGCCGCAGACCGTGCCGGACTTCTTGTACTCGGCGAAAGCGCTTCCCGCGAGATATCCTCTCACGACGCATTCGACCGGGAAGATCTGGGCTTTCTTAACGACCATGGCGCGGCCGTCAAGATATTCCTTGTAGGGCGCGAGCTTGGGATACATCTTGCAAACGTCGCCCGTGATGTAGTGGTTCTTGACCTTGTCGCCGAAAAACGAGAACCAGAACTCGGAGAGCCCCGCCAAAACTTTGCCTTTGTCCGGAATGAGAGTCGGCAGAATGGAGTCGAAGGCTGAGATGCGGTCCGTGGCCACGAAAAGCAGATTGTCGCCGAGGTCGTAGATTTCCCTGACTTTGCCGGTCTTCAGAAGAGGATATTCGTTGATCTTTACAGTTTCCATAAGATTGTCCTTAATTTTTTATTTACATTTTTTCCGGAGCGGAGATCCCGAGGATGTCGAGCCCGCATTTGATAGCGCATCTTACGACGGAGAGCAGCGCCAGCCTGGCCGTGCAGAGATCTTTGTCTTCGACGAGGATCGGCGCCGCGTTGTAATAGTGGTGGAAAGCTTCCGCCAGTTTCTCAAGGTAGCCCGTCAGGCGGTGCGGCTCGCAGAGCTCGGCGGCTTTCTCGACCGTCTCCTTCATCGTGCCCAGAAGCTTTATGAGTTCCTGTTCGGAAGGATCGTTGAGAAGTTCCGCTTTTATTTCTTTCCCGGCCAGCGTTTCCGACGTCACTTCCGCCTTGCGGAAAATGGATGCGATCCTGGCGTAAGCGTACTGGATGTAGAAGACCGGGTTGTCGGGCGACTGCTTTTTAGCCAGCGCCAGGTCGAACTCCAGATGGCTTCCCAATCTTCTCATGACGAAGAAATATCTCACGGCGTCGACGCCCACGTCGTCCATCAGTTCGTCCAGCGTCACGTAGTTCGCTTTCCTTGTGCTCATCTTCACAGCTTCGCCGTTAGAAAGGAGCGTCACGAACTGATAGATGGCGACCGTCACCTTGTCGACGTCGTAGCCAAGAGCTTTTAGGCACGAGAGCACGTCCGGGTACTGCGCGATGTGGTCCGCGCCGAAGATGTCCACGATGCGGTCGTAGCCGCGTTCGAACTTATCCCTGTGGTAAGCGATGTCCGGGAGACGGTAGGTCGGCTCGCCGCTAGACTTGACGAGCGCGCGGTCTTTTTCGGCGCCGAACTGCGAGGCCTTGTACCAGACCGCGCCGTCCTTTTCATAGCTCAGGCCCTTTTCAGCGATGAGGTCTAAGGTCTGTTTGATACGACCGGAATCATAGAGACTGTGCTCGTTGAAGTAGACGTCGTGGTTGACGCGCATCTTCTTAAGGCTGTCTTTTATCATCGCGAAGGTGGCCCTAACGGCGTATTCCTTGAAGGTCTTCAGCTCGTCGCTGTCTTTCAGCGAATCGCCGAAATCCTTCTGGATCTCTTTGGCGATGTCGACGATGTATTCGCCCTGATAGCCGTTCTCCTCGAGCTGCTCGTCGCTCCCTAAAAGCTGACGGTAGCGGCAGCGGACCGAGCGGGCCAGCACGTTCATCTGGTTGCCGGCGTCGTTGAAGTAATATTCCTTGGTGACGTCGTAGCCGACGGCCGCGAAGAGCCTTGAAATGACGTCGCCGACCGCGGCGTTGCGGCCGTGGCCGACCGTCAGGGGGCCGGTGGGGTTGGCGGAAACGTATTCCACGTTCACCTTTCTGCCTTTGCCGATGTCGGAAAGGCCGATCTTTTCCCCGCTCTCAAAGAGCGCCATGAAGGCCGAACTCTTGGCGTCGCCCAAAAGTTTCACGTTGATGAAGCCGGGACCGGCGACCTCGAAAGAAAGGTCGCTTCCGCAATTGGCGTTGCAATACTCAACGAGCTGGGCCGCCAGAACGGCGGGCGCTTTCTTGAAAGCTTTTGAGGAAATGAGCGCCGCGTTGCTGGTGAAATTGCCGTGCGTCGTGTCTTTGGGGACCGTTATGACAACGGGCGGGAAAGACGCTTCCACGCCTTCCTTTTCAGCGACGGCCGCTCTTGCCTGCTCTAAAAGTTCCTTGACTTTGTTCTGCATTATTTTTCCTTATTTCAAACCGTGGCTTCCGGGTTTGACCGCCTGAGTTCCCGCTTTGCAAAGCGGACAGTCGCTGGGATCGTAAGTTTCCACCGAGAGCGTCTCCAGGGCGCGGTAGGGAGCGTCGAACTCCACATGTCCGCCGCTTCTGTCGATGATCGAAGTGTAGCCGACGACGTCGGCGCCCTTGGCCCTTAACATCGCGCCGACTTCCTTGGCGGAACCGCCGGTCGTGCAGACGTCCTCGCAGATCAGGATCTTTTCGCCTGGCTTGACCGTGAAGCCGCGGCGAAGCGTCATAGCGCCGTTCTCCCTTTCGGAGAAGATGGAGCGGCAGCCGATGGCTCTCGCGACTTCCTGGGCGATGATGACGCCGCCCATGGCGGGACCGACTACAGTGTCTATCTGCATGTCAGAAAATTTCTTGGCGATAGCGGCGCCCAGCTCTTCAGCGATCTTGGGGTACTGAAGGATCTTGGCGCACTGCAGGTAGCGGTTGCTGTGCAAGCCGGAGCTCAGGATGAAGTGGCCTTCCAACAGAGCTTCGCATTCTTTGAAAGTGGCGATGACGTCCATAAATGCTTCCTTATTTTTTCGTGAATAATATTTTTATTTATTTATTTTAGCCTTTTTCACATTTTTTAGCGTCAGAAGCTCCCTAACCAGCGCTTCGACCGCCTCTTCGGGGCTTACTCTTCTTATGGCCCTGCCTTTTGAGAAGAGCAGAAAGTACCCTTTACCGCCTGCTAACCCGGCGTCCGCGGCCGA
>DFCM01000102.1:4333-8914 GCA_002366995.1 bacterium UBP3_UBA3054
TCCGCTTCCCGGCCTTCGCCCAGCCCGTTGACGACGCAGCCCATGACGGCGACCTTGCAGTCGAAGTCCCTGAGCTCCTTGTTGGACCTAAGAGCGCGTCCGACAGACTCGGCCACCTTTTCCAAGGCGACCTGTGTACGGCCGCAGGTCGGGCAGCTGACTACTTCCGGACCAAAGGGCCTGAGCCCCAAAAACTGCAGAAGTTTCCTGCCGGCTTCCGCCTCTTTTTCCACGGGTCCCGTGATCGAGATCCTCAGGGTGTCGCCGATGCCTTTCAAAAGAAGGTGGCCTAGCCCGGCGCCCGATTTCAAGAGCGCGTCCTCAACCGTCCCCGCCTCCGTTATTCCGATATGCAGGGGGTAGTCGCAATTCTCGTGCAAAAACTCATAAGCCCTGACAGTCTCAGGAACGTTGGTGGCCTTGACGCTGATGACGATGTCCCGGAATCCGAAGCGCTCGAGAAGCTTCGCCTCTCCGAGGGCGTGGCGTCCCATGGCTTCGCCCAAGGACAGCTTGCCGGACAGAACTTTGTTCTTGACGTCCTCTCTTAAGCTTCCGCTATTTACGCCGATCCTGATGGGAACTCCGGCCTTCCCGGCCGCCTCGGCGACCGCTTTCACTCTTTTGCTGTCGCCGATGTTGCCGGGGTTGATCCTGAGCTTCGCTATGCCGGCATTAATCGCGGCAATAGCGAGACGGTAGTCGAAGTGGATGTCCGCGATCAGAGGAACTGGAGACTTGGCGATAATATCCGGCAACGCTTTAGCGGCCGCCTCGTCGTTCACGGTCAGCCTTACGAGGTCGCAGCCCGCCTTCTCAAGTTTTCTTATTTGCCTCAAGGAAGCCGAAGCGTCGGACGTGGGAACGTTCAGCATCGACTGCACGGGAATCTGAGCGCCTCCGCCGATCAAAATGTTCTTCACTTTTACCTGGCGCGTCATCACAGTTCTCCAAAGCGCTGCTGCAGCATTGTTGAGCAGACGACGGCGGCCGTCTCAGCCCGCATGATGAAAGGATGAAAAGCGACTTTGATGAAACCAGAAGACAGCGCCTCGTCCATTTCGCGAAGCGAGTGCCCGCCTTCCGGGCCGATCAGCAGAGCGACGCTCTCGGGTTTTTCGGAAAGGTCTTTCAGCTGAATGCCGGAGCCGTCCGCCAGGATCCTCAGCCCGCTCGCTTCTTTCGCCAAAACTTCCCTGAAGCTTAAGGGCGCGTTGACGCGGGCCGGCACTCCCCCGCACTGGCAGGCCGCTTCGTCGCAGACCTTCTGCCAGCGGAGCAGCTTCTTCTTTTCGTCGCCCACTTTGGCGACCGTGAATTCCGTGATGGTCGGGGTTATTTCCCGAACGCCTATCTCCGTCGCCTTCTGGAGAAGGAACGTGAAAGTAGAATCCGGCAGGAGCGCCGGGTAAAGCCTTATCGGCAGCACGCCCGCGACGTCCTCAATTTTTTCCAGGCAGACGACGAAGGGCGTCTTGTCGAGGAATCCGACTTCCGCCAAGGCTCTTTGGCCTTCCGGCGTCTGGATAATGACCTTATCCCCCGCTTCCTTCCTTCTCACCCTGATGAGGTGATGGTACTGGGCCTCCTCGAGAGGGGCCCTTTCGCCGACATTCGGCAGGTAAGGAACCAGAAGACGGATGAGGGACATTTATTTCTTGCCTAAAAATCTCTTAACTTTGCTCATGAAATCGTCGGCCCCCGGATGGACTTTCTCGCCGCAGGATTCCGCGAACTTACTTAGCATTTCCATCTGCTCTTTGTTCAGGTTGGTCGGCGTTTCGACGATCAATCTTACGTAGTGGTCGCCCGTGTAGCCGTTCAGATCTTTGATGCCTTTTCCCTTCATGCGGAAAAGCCTGCCGCTCTGGGTGCCGGCCGGCACCTTAAGGGTCATCTGACCCTGGACGGTCGGAACTTCCACTTCGCAGCCCAAGGCCGCCTTCGGGAAAGAAATGGGCACTTCGCAGATGACGTTGTTCCCTTCCCTCTGGAAGAGCTCGTGCGGCTTCACCTGGATGTCGATGTAGAGGTCGCCGGCCGGTCCGCCTTTTATGCCCGCTTCGCCCTGGCCGCGCATCTTCAGCCGGGATCCGTCGTCCACGCCGGCGGGGATCTTGAGTTTGATCTTCTTGGACTGCTTAACTCGGCCTTCGCCGCGGCATTCGTGGCAGGGCTTCTCAGCGACCTTGCCGCTTCCCGCGCAGTTGGAGCAGGGCTGCTCCATCATGCCGAAGAAACTCTGGATCCTGATCCTGCCGGCGCCTTTGCACTTCGGGCAGTTCACGGTCTTGGAGCCGGGCTCGCTTCCGGAGCCGCCGCAAACGGGGCAGGTCTCGGGCTTCGTGATGCTGATCACTTTTTCCGTGCCATTGACCGCTTCCATAAAGGTGACGGTCGCCCGCACCCTTAGGCTGGCGCCCTGATTGGAGGCGCGCACTTCGCCGCCGAAAAGGCCGCCGAAAAGATCGCCCAAATTGCCGAAGATGTCGCCAAAGTCGGCGTCCTGGGCGTGCGAGAAATTCGACCACTGGAAGCCTCCGGGGCCGAACTGCTGCTTCATGCCCTCGGCGCCGAACTGGTCGTACTGCTGACGCTTCTGGGGATCGCTCAGGACCTCGTAAGCTTCGGAGACTTTCTTGAACATCTCCTCGGCTTTCTTATCGCCCGGGTTTCTGTCCGGGTGATATTTCATGGCCATCTTGCGGTAAGCTTTCTTTATCTCATCCTGAGTGGCTGTCTTTTCCACTTCCAGGAGTTTGTAATATTCGTCGTTCATTTATTCACCTTGCTTTTCTTCCTTGGGATTCTGGACCACTACGACCTTCGAGGGACGAAGCACGTGATCCTTGAAGTAATAGCCCTGCTGTTCGACGGCCAGGATGGTCCCGTCTTGTTTGCCGGGGGCCGGGCAGACGGTCAAAGCTTCGTGGATGTTGGGGTCGAAAGTCTCGCCTTCGCCCGGCATCGCCTTCACTTCGTATTTGCCCAATATCTTATGCAAACCGTCCCTTATCATCGCGAAACCGGAGAGCAAACTCTCCTTGTCGGCCGTCTCGGCGTGCGCCATGGCGCGGTCGAAGTTGTCGGCCACTTCCAATAGATCCCTCAAAACATTCTCGCCGTTGTAGCGCAAAAGTTCGCTCCTTTCTCTCAGGGCCCGCTTGCGGTAGTTCTCGGCTTCCGCCTGGTCGTAGAGGCGCTGGTTCTCCAGCTCCGCTATTCTTTCCTTGGCCTTCTGCAGTTCCGCGCTGTTGGCCTCGGATTCCGCGGCCAGCTTCAGCGCTTCGTCGAGCTTCGCCTGCAGGCGGGAGATCTTTCTTCTCAGTTCCTTGGGGCTTAATCTTCTGACGTTTTTGTCCTTGCTTTGTGGCGCTGTTGTCTCACTTGCTTTTTCGATGTTTTCTTCGCTGTTCATACTTTTAAATCTCAATGATATAACTTGATATTGATATCTAATGATTATACCAAATTTAGTTAGAAAAAAAGCGCGGGATGGACCCGCGCTTTTTTACTTGGCTTTCAGGTGTCGGCCGATTACATCATGCCGCCCATTCCGCCCATGCCCGGATTGGGAGCAGCGGGCTCTTTCTCGGGCAGCTCAGTGATCATGCATTCCGTGGTCAGAAGCAGGCCGGAGACGGAGGCCGCGTTCTGCAGAGCGGAGCGGGTCACCTTAGTCGGGTCGATGACGCCGGAGCTGACCAGATCCTCGAACTTGTCGGTGGCCACGTTGTAGCCGGCCGCTTCGCCCGATTTGATCTTCGCGACGACCACGGAGCCTTCCACGCCGGCGTTCTCGCATAGAGTGCGGGCCGGAGCTTCGACGGCTTCCTTGATGATGTCGACGCCGAGTTTCTCGTCGCCCTTGACCTTCAAGGATTCGAGAGCGGGCAGAGCCTTCAAAAGCGCCACGCCGCCGCCCGGGACGATGCCTTCTTCCACGGCCGCCCTGGTCGCGTGCAGAGCGTCTTCCACTCTGGCTTTCTTCTCTTTCATCTCGGTCTCGGTAGCCGCGCCGACCTTGATGACGGCGACGCCGCCGCTGAGCTTAGCCAGGCGTTCCTGGAGTTTCTCTTTGTCGTAGTCAGAGGTAGACTTGTCAATCTCGATCCTGATCTGCTCGACTCTGGCCTTGATGTCGGCGCTCTTGCCTTTGCCTTCGATGATCGTGGTGTTGTCCTTGTCGATCACGATGCGGCCGGCCTGGCCGAGAGCTTCCAGTTCCAGATTTTCAAGCTTCAGACCAAGGTCCTCACTGACGAAGGTGCCGCCGGTCAGGGCCGCGATATCGGCCATCATGGCTTTCCTGCGGTCGCCGAAGCCCGGGGCCTTAACGGCGCAGCAAGTAAAGGTGCCGCGCAGCTTGTTCAATGTCAACGTAGCCAGAGCTTCGCCTTCGATGTCCTCAGCGATGACCAGGAAGGGCTTGCCGGTCTGGACGATCTTCTGCAGGATGGGCAGCAGGTCGTTCATGGCGCTGATCTTCTTTTCATAGATCAAAACGTAAGGATTCTCGAGCACGCACTCCATTTCATCGGGGTTGGTGATGAAATACGGGGAGAGGTAGCCCTTGTCGAA
>DFCM01000124.1:0-431 GCA_002366995.1 bacterium UBP3_UBA3054
ATCAGGCGCTGCACCGTGGACGGTGAGGTGGACGGCGGGCTCATCTACGATCACTTCGTGGATTGCTTAGGAAGCGACAGGGGAGGCGGCAAGAGGAAAGTCATCGGCATCGCCAACACCGACATGCTCATAGACGGGAAAGTCGTGGGCAGTGCGGCGCTGGGCGGAGGCCTTTTGGGCATGTTCGGCTCCACGGGCCTTTACTGCTGGCCTGACAGCCTGCAGAACGTGGTCGAGGCTTTCAGCGACACTTATCCCACCAAGCCTTCCATGGACGACTCGGAAGGGCGCAAGGTCAGCTTCGGCCAGGCTGCCACGACCTTGGGTGCCTGGCTGCACGAGGCGGGTCACGGATTTGGTCTCCCGCACATCGAGGGCAACACCTATTACGGCGTCATGGCCAGAGCTTACGCCGTCATGAACCGCAACTA
>DFCM01000124.1:597-4670 GCA_002366995.1 bacterium UBP3_UBA3054
TCAACGAGATGCACCGCCTGCTGACCTCGCCGTTCTTCAGGGAGCAGAAAGGCGAACTGCCTCCCAACAACATCAAACTGAAGATGATCAACAGTAAGCAGCTGAAGATCTCCTCTGAAAACGGCATCGCCTGGTACGGCTACTGGCCCAACTGGCAGGACTGGATCCTGACGGATTGGTGTTTCCCCCAGAACCTGGACGGCAGCATTAAAGAGATCATCCTGAACGTGGACGACATCATCGACACCTGCGGCAGGAGCAAGACCACTTACGCCGACGTGAACGTTTTCGACATTTACGGCAACGAGAGAAGCATCACCGTTCGTCCGCCGCAGGAACTCGTGAAGAGCAAAGTTTGCCACTTCAGCGAGGAAGAGGGTTATCATCTTGGCGACGCTGACGGGCAGCAGGGGATCTACGCCATGGGCAGCCACGGCGAGATCAGAAGCGAGAGCGGCAACTACTACATGCACTCCTGGGGCGGCTGGAACGGAATGTATTTCCCGGTCTGGGTCGGCGACGAGGAGAATGAGGAGCATTACATCGACGTTACCATGCGCATCCGTCCCGGTTTCGGCAACCTTTACCTGGACAACGCCAGCTTCGACGAGAACATGTTCTACATCCACACCGACAGGGATGGAACGGTGGGCGTGAGCTATCCCGGCGGCTACCAGACCTGGGGCAAGGTTGATTCAGGCTGGCAGACCTGGTCCTGGCGCATAGACGTGAAGCACAAGACGCTTGCCTGGTGGTCCATTAACGGCGAGATAAAGGAGCTGGGCGTGCCGATCCGATCCGTTTACCCGATCGTGCAGGGACTCTGGCTCAAAGATACCTCGGACGGCGGCTCGGATTTCGACGACATCGAGGTCAGCGTCAACTACGACATCCCGAGGTGGACGGCGACGATGACTCCCTTCAAGAAAGGGAAATACTCCAGCAATCTTGTCATAAAGAACGAGCTCGGCTGCGAAGGTCTGCCTTACAGCGTCGGGATCGTGGAAGGGGACTTCAGCCTTTCCGGCAATTCTGGCGTTCTGCAGGACACCGCGAAGATCACCGTAACTTACGGCGGCGACATCTACGAGAAGAAGTACGCTACCGGCGTGCTTCGCGTGAGGCTGAACGGCGAGGAAAAATATATGCGCTTCGGCTGCCCCTGCGGCACCAAAAAGGAAGGCTGGGTGCTTTATGAATTCGGCAGCGACGAACCCACCGGGCTCATTTCCGACGTCAACTGGAGCGTCTCCTCCGGCAACAGGCTGGAAGTGGTCGAGAACGAGGCCGAGAAATATGTCTACAAGCGTCTGGCCACCGAAAATTTTGAGACCTATGCCAACGGCGCCGACATGATCGGCAAGGGCGGCTGGTTCGCGGCCTACGGCGAGAACAAAGTCAACGGCAACGCCGTTATCAAGGAAGACAGCGACGGCAACCGCTACCTCCGTCTGGGCAACACCGACGGCTTATGGGGCGTGCATCTCGGCATGCCGGAATTCGACGAAGGCTGGGGCAGAGGCTACAACGGCCGCTACATCAGGTTCCGCTGCCGCGTCTGCCCGGAAGGCGAAATCTCCAAGAACATCGGTTTCTGGGATCCCTCCATCATAGAGAACCAGCTCTGGTATGAAAGCGGAAGTTACCGCGTGAACAGCCAGGCCTCCGATGATACCCATTCGGAGTTCCATTCTAACGGATCTATCGCTCCCGGCTCCTGGGCCGATCTCGAGCTTATCTACGACGCCGCGCACGTCACCACTAGCGACGGCAAGTACAGGCACGTTTTGCGTCAGGTCTCCATCAACGGACAAAAAGAGAATTGCCGCGCGCTCTGCGGCCAGGAGCAGCCGGGCGACACCTTCTCGGCCGTAAGGTTCTTCCAGTGGGGCAGCGGCGCGCTCTGCCTAGACGACGTCAGCGTCGATCTGGTCTTGACCAGGGAAGACGAGGAAACGCTCGACCTGCCCGATTCCAACGAGAAGCGTTTGGTCTTCACGAGCGGTTCGGGCGAAGGCGTGGCTCCCGAGAACGCGGGCGCCTTCTGCAGCCTGCAGTCGCCCTCCGGCGTGAGCGATTCCCTGGATCTCTATATGTTCGCCGAGGTGAAGATCAACCAGAATCAGAAAGGCATCTTCTACCTTACCCAGGATTTCGAGACCCGCCAGTGCCAGAGCGCCCTCATATTGAACAATGGAAAAGTCAGGCTCTCCATGTCCGACTTCGCGACCAGGCCGGGCGTCATCACCTGGCAGGGCGAGAGCGGGGAATTCCTTGACCTCAACGTCATCTCCAGCATCGGGGCGGATAAGAAATATCTGAGGGAAGTGACCTTTGCCGGAAGGTCAGCTTTCATTAACGAGCAGCTGACCGGAGACGCGCTCTCGCCCGTTGACTACGTGGACAAATTCAGGATCTACGACTCCAAGGACGGCGACAGGGTAGAGATCTCAAAGCTTAGGATCGAACTCGGACCCCAGATCCCCGAACCGGCCGCGCTTCTGGCTTTGCTCGCGGCTATCTGCCTCGTTTGGAAAAGGAAATAACAAACTAAAAATACAGGAACGATAATGAAAAAACTTCTAGCTTTGATCGCACTTTGCGCGCTCGTTTCCGCCTGCGGGAAAAAGGAACCCCAGCAGGTGGTCGTCGACAATTTCACGGACGGCGAGAGGATTACCTATCCCGTGCCTTTGTTCAGGGGACACTGCGACTCTAACGTCGTGGAGGTGACCGTTTCGAACAAGACCACGGGCGTGAGCCTGAAGTGCCCGGCCTACAAGGGGCGCTTCAAAGGCTGGACGAGATTGAAACTCGGCGTGAACGAGATCACGATCAGCGCCGCTGGTGCGACGGGCACGATCAAGCTGAAATACGAAAGGCCCAAGACGGATTATCTCTACCAGGCTTATTATCTGGTGGACTCCACCGGCGACAGGAAATATCTAAGCAATCTCGAAAACGACCCCCAGGAAGAGGATCCGGACCTTTGGCTGAAGAAGTACCGCACGTCGCTGGAACTGCTGCAGTCCTATTCTGCGGACAGCATGGTCAGGAACGGCTTCAAGAGAAAGACCTTCAGCTTCTATCTCGACAAGGACGGCGAGATCGACGTTCAGATCATCACAAGCAAATACACAAGGGCGGAGATCAACGAGTGGCGCCGTATGAACGGCGACTTCAACGAGGACAAGCTCTACGAAGAATTTTTGCGCGCGGTCGGCAAGGGCAACGAAGGCAAGGGCTGCCGCCACATCACTGGCCTTTGCAACACGCAGATGATAAGGGATGGAAGGCTAAGCGGCAACACGGCCCTGGGCGGACAGCTGCTCGGTCAGTTCGGAGCCAACGGCCTCTACGGCTGGCCGAGCTCCCTTTCCGATGTGGTCCAGGCCTTCACTAACAACACGCCGATCACTTCCCCCAACAACGACTCCATCGGCAGGAACGTGCAGTGGGGGCATATCTCCACCACCTTGGGCGCCTATCAGCACGAGCTGGGGCACAGCTTCGGGCTGCCGCACATCGAGGGCCCGGGCATCATGGCCAGAGCCGGCGACCACATCAACAGGATCTTCACCTTCTTCGAAACGCCGCACGCCTACTGCCCGACGAACTACTACTTCAGCGAGGAGCAGGAAGAATGCTGGAACAAGCCCGAGACGGCTTGGCTGAACGTTAGCCCCTTCTTCAACGAAGTGAAGGGCCTTGTCAGCGAGGAAGGCCCGACCATCACTTTGAGCGAGGACCGCGAGACCATCAATATCGAAGCCAAGAACGGCCTGGTATGGTACACCATCACCGACCCGTTCTTCGTGCTCTCTTATGACCAGACTCATTACTATCCCGCTCCCTATGAAACGAAAGAAGCGAAGATAAACATCTTCGAGGCGCTCAAGCTTTACAACAGGGGCATGGTGCAGATAGACGCCATCGATGCTTTCGGCAATTACGCCACCGTCAACCTGACGGCGCCCATTCCCGAAGTCAACAGCAGAAAATATGACTTCAATGATTTCGAGCTGGGCAGCGTCAAGGACCAGCAGGGTTTGATGCCCCTGGACAGCGACACC
>DFCM01000038.1 GCA_002366995.1 bacterium UBP3_UBA3054
TTGGCGCCGATCGGCTGATGATTTTCCTCCAGTTTGGAGTTGAGGTACCCGGGCTGGGAGTTGTAGGCGTCGATCAGTTCGCCGCTGCGGTAAAGCCAGGTAAGCAGCGTCTCGTCGTTGTAGTTGATGACGGCAAACGCGACGCAGCGGAGCTGCTTGGAGATGCGCTGGGCCATTTCGGAGACGACCTTGGCGTCGAGTTCGTCAAGCTCCTCATCGTATATGACGGCGTCTCTTTCCATCATTTCGGAGGTGCCGTCGGACACGACGTAAGCGTGGCGGCCTTCCTCAGCCAAAAGTTTCAGGACCTGCTTCTGTTCAACTTTCAGAAGCGTGATGTTGGCGTAGTTTTTGGTAGTGATCTTCATATCGTTTTATTTTTGTTGATTATTTGCCCTGTACGGTGTAGTGTCCCATGAAGAGGATGGCGCCTGTGGCTTTTTCCCTGATCATGTAGACGAAAGGTTTGTTGAAGCGGAACTCCTTGGGTCTCTTCATGGCGATGCCGGTGCACTTGACCATGACGGCCGTGGCGGCCGCGGCTTCCGTGCCGCTCTCGTAGACTTTGATCTTGGCCTTGTGGATGACGTCGCTGACGCAGAGGCCTTCTTTGCTGATGCCGCTGAAATCGGCGGAATCGGTGAAGGAGAGGCTGAGCCCCATTTTCTTGAAGATGTCGGTGAGAGACTGGGAGTATTCCGTGTCGAATTTCGGGAAGAGCAGAATTACGTCCTCGCTCGCCAAAGCCTTGGTGTATTTTTCCACGACGCCGCTGTCGAGGCCTTTTACGAAGGCCGGGAACGCGGCGGGATCGTCTGGCATCAGGGCCAGGAAGGAATATTTGGCGCCCAGGTAATCGAGCTCCACTGCTTTGACGCCCTCAAGGTCGGCCACGGAAAGGTAGCTTTCCTGACGCATGAGGTCGGCCTTGGCGGTGCGGCCCTGGCAGTCCTGGCAGTTGAGCGATCTCGTTCCGCCCTCCTCGAACTCCACCTGCCACTTGGCCAGGAAGCTGACGGCGTTGACAAGAACAAGCCTGGTGGAGGGGCCCAAGGCGTCGGGCTGGATCATGTCCTTTATGAGCTTGCGGGTGTGGTCCTCGATCCAGGAATTGATCTTCTTGGCGGCCGCCTTGTTGTCCGCGAAATTGATGGTCTCGGCTTGGCCGCCGAAAAATTCCTTGACAGCGTTGCCGTAGCTCTCCAGCATCTTGAAGCCGACGTTCAGCCAGAGCGAGTTGGCGTCGGTCATCGTGAACTTCTCGTTGGAGGAGACGATACTCTCCCTCAGTTCCTTGAATTCGGAACCGAGCTGCGCGCCGCCGTCCTGGAAACGCAGGACTTTCTTAAGTTCATTTTCAGTCTCTCCCCTGGCGCCCAACGTAAGCATGCCCATGGCGGAGGAGACGCTGTAGGGAGAAAAGAAGACCGGTTTGGAGGGGTCGGCAAAACATTTGTAAAGGTCGAAGGCAAATTCGTTGTTGCCTTTGACGAGCGCGTCCTTCTGGCTTTCGCTCACGCTTGCGGCTTCATACTTGACTTCCGGCTGCGCGAGATTGTTGACTTCAGTCTTCGGAGTTTCGGGCGTCTCTCTAAGGACAGTCGTTTTGTCTTCCTCGCAGCCCAGAAGGAAAAGGGCGGAGAAAAGTAAAAGCAGGAATTTAGGCATCGTTACTCTCCTTCAAAGGTTTTTTCCCGACCGCCATGATGCTCTGGGCAAAATCGCAGTGCAGGAATTTTAAAAACGGGGCGTAAAAAATTAGCTGGAATCTCTTTTTCAGAGTCAATCTGGCCAGGCGGTGGATCTCGATGTCGACGAGACCGAAGCGCGCCATCAAGCCAGCCAGATCGAGATGGTGGATGGGAGCAACGTGCGAGAAGTCGCGCCAGAAGACGGTCGGATGCTCGGCGTTGGGCGTCGTCACCATCACCTTTCCTCCAGGCTTGGTCAAGGAGGTCATGTCTTTCACAAGGTCTATTTTTCCCCTGGTGTCAAGATGCTCTATGACTTCCAAACAGACCACGATGTCGAAGTCTCTCTTAATATCCGAGAGCTCGTAGTAATCCTGCTCCGTCCTTCTGTCGATGTCGAAGCTGAAGTAGTCGATCTTGTCTATTACGGGAGCGAGCTTTTCCTTCAGAAGCCTCGGGCCGGCACCGTAGTCGAGGACCGAGAGCCTTTTTCCGCTCTTGCTTATTTCGTCTATGATCCACTGGGCGGCGGAAGCGGTGATGGGCAGCTTGTCGATCCTGCCCATCTTTTTCCGGAATTTCTGGCGCCAATAGAAGATCTGGGACCAGTCTTCCAGATTGTAAGCCTCGACTTCGGGGCTTTCTTTCATCGATAGTTTATCTGACACAAATTTCTCCTATTTTTCGCATTCGAAGGGCACTTCCACTTCCAGAGTAGGCTTGGTGATGTCCGGCGGGAAGGGGCCGAAGCGCGCCGACCTCACCGCGGAAAGGGCGGAGTCGTCCATCGCTTTCACGCCGCTGCTCTGCACGATCCTCGCCGAGGTCACCCTGCCGTCTTTCGTTAAGGTGAAGCGGACTATGCAGGTTGACTTCTTGTTTATCTGGGTCGCCTGCGGCGTCTGCCAGGCGGACTGGATGGCGGAAAGGATGGTGCTTTGGTAATAGTTGTTGATGGCGGCCGCCTGGCTTCCCGTCTCACCCCCAGAGAAGAAGCTCTGGGATTCGACGCGGCTCGTCATGCGCTGCGCGCTTCTGTTCAGTTCTTTCGTAAGGTTGTCGAGGGAGTGGTCGCTCGTCGTGACCGTCGTCACGCTCTCAAGCTGCTGGCCGACGGTCGAAGGAAGCTGCGGGAGAGGATCCGTCTTGGTCTGCGTGGTCTCCTTGGTCAGCTTGGTGTTCTCAGTCGTCTTCTTCGCGGTCTTGGCCTGGCTCTTGCGCTTCTCGGCGCGCTCCTGCTGTTTTTTCTTTATGAAGTCAGGCATCTCGGAAACGTTTGTGTCCTTCTTGGGCTCGACTTTCTTTTCGACCTTTTTCTCCTGCTTCTTCTCGACAGGTTTCTCGACTTTTTTCTCGGGCGGCTTCTCCACCGGCTTCTCGATCTTCTGCTCCTGCTTCTTCTCGACCGGCTGCTCGACCTTCTTCTCCACGGGCGGAGGCGTCACGGGCTTCGGCGGATCAGGCGCGGGAGGCGCGGGAACGCTCGCCTGCGGGACCTGCGTCAGCGTCACCTTCGCCTGCACGCCCACAAGCTTAGGCTGAGGCTCGGCAAGGGAGGCCGCGACAATCAGTCCCAAGAATATGAGGACGTGGCCCACGAAGGAAGGAAGGAAATATGAAGTCGAGAAGCCTTTCATCTTACCTTTCGTTCCCCGTGGTTTCCGTCGCGAAATAGGAGGTGTCCACGCCTATCTCCCTCAGGTGGTTCACAAGTTCCAAGACGTTGCCGTAGCGGAAGCGTCTGTCAACTCTGATTATCACTTCCAGCTTGTTGGTCGGCGTCTCTTTCGCGCGCATAGCCTGGATCTCTTTTTTTAGCGAGCCGAATGGGTCTAAGCGGTCCATCTCGCGGTCGTTGACGTAGAGCACGCCGTTAGTCTGGTGCGTCGCTTCGTCGACGCTCTGCTGCATGCTTACGACCGCCGCGTAGTCCGGCTGCTCAAAAGTCATGGGCGAGGCCTTCGGAAGCGCGACGTCCACGCCCTGCTCCATAAGAGGCACGAGCAGGATGAACATGATAAGGACGGTCATGGTCACGTCGACGAGCGACGTGACGGTTATCCTGGCGTCCTGGCTTTGGCGGCGGTCCCTCAGAAGACTCATTTGTCCCCCAAGCCGACGGCCACGCCGGCGCTGTAAGCCGCGTCCATCAGGCGAATGACGTATTCATACGGGAATTCCCCGTCCGCCCTGATTATGACGGAAAGGTCTTTCTTTTTCGCCTTCATTTCGCAAAGCGTTTGATAAAGTTTGTCGAAGGGCTTCTCAGGACCCATCACGGCATCCCCGAGTTTCACGACGCCGTAGCCCGTGTCCTTTGATTTCGTCAGCGACACGATAAGCGGTTCGTCGGGAATATCGGATGAGCTGACGGTGTCGCTTGACGGGTGTTCGATCTTAAGCCCCTGCTCCAAAACGGGGGCTATGAGAATGAACATGATGAGGACCGTCATAGTAACGTCCACTAGCGAGGTCACGTTGAGGTCCGCGTCGTCGTTGCTGCGCCGTCTTTTGAGAAGACTCATTTACCGCTCCGAATTCTGTTCCCTTTCCAGCGTTCTGGCAAGCCTCGCCACGAGAAGCTTGGAATAGCTTTCCATAAGGACGATCTGGTTGTTGACGCGGCCGCGGAAATAGTAGAAGATGGCCGCCGCCGGAATGGCGACTATCAAGCCGGCGACCGTCGTGATCAAAGCGACAGAGATGCCGGGCGCGACCGTGCTGATCGTCGTGTTGCCGCTGCCGACCATGCCGCGGAAGGAGAGCGTAAGCCCCCAGACCGTTCCGAAAAGGCCCATCATGGGCGCCAGCATGGCCGTCACAGAGAAGAAGGTCAATCCGCCTTCCATCTCGTTGATCTCCCTGGAAAGCGCCGCGTCCATTATCTGGCCCGCTTCGTTGATGTCGGAAGCGGTGGCCTGGCCTTCGGCGAAGAGGAAGTCCATCGCCGAGCGATAGAGACGGTAGATCGGCGTGTCGGACGTCTGGGGCAGATCGCGGTAGAGCTGGGCGAAATCGCGCAGGAACTGCGCCCGGAATTCCGTCAGCCTCTGGGCCAAGTGGGCGTTTGCCGACTCAAGCTTTTTGAAGTAGAGATGCTTGGCGATGAAAAGGCTCCACATATAGACCGACATCAGCGCCAGAATAAGCATGTCGACACGACCGAACGTGTCGAAGTCTCTGTAAACGTTAACGATTTCCTGCCACATATTCTTATTTGATTGGTTCAATTACGCTTTGACCGTCCATGTAGGGACGCAGAACTTCGGGAATTATTACGCTGCCGTCTTTCTGCTGGTAGTTCTCCAGAACGGCGACCCAGGTGCGGCCGACCGCCAGGCCGGAGCCGTTCAGCGTGTGCACGTACTGCGGCTTCCCGCCGTCGGCCGGACGATATCTGATGTTCGCGCGCCTGGCCTGGAAGTCCCAGCAGTTCGAGCAGGAAGAGATCTCGCGGTAAGTGTTCTGGCCGGGCAGCCAGACTTCCACGTCGTAGGTCTTGCAGGCCGAGAATCCCATGTCGGAAGTGCACAAGGCAACAACGCGGTGCGCGATGCCGAGCTTCTGCAAGATCCTCGAAGCGTTTTCAGTCATAGTTTCCAAAGCTTCCATCGACTTTTCGGGCGTCGTGAAGTTCACCATCTCGACCTTGTAGAACTGGTGCACCCTGATGATGCCGCGGGTGTCTTTTCCGTAGCTGCCGGCTTCGGAACGGAAGCAGGGCGTCAGCGCGGTGTAGCGCAAAGGCAGATCCTTCTCCTCGAAAGTCTCGCTGCGGTGCAGATTGACAAGCGGCACCTCGGAAGTCGGGATGAGGTACATGGGCTTCTCCCACTCGACGTGGAAAAGGTCTTCCTGGAACTTGGGCAGCTGGCCGCTGCCGTAAAGAGTCTCGTCGCTTACGATCAGGGGAACTTCGAATTCCGTGTAGCCCTCGTTCTTCGTATGCTCGTCGAGCATGAAGTTTTCCAGCGCGCGCTCAAGCTTAGCGCCCGGGCCTCTGAGGACCGAGAATCTGGCGCCGCTAAGCTTCGCGGCTCTCTCAAGGTCGAGGATGCCCAGCTTCTCGCCGATCTCGAAGTGCTGCTTCGGCTCAAAGTCGAAAGTCGGGACCTCCCCTACTCTCCTCACCTCAACGTTGTCGTCCTCGGAATCTCCGATCGGAGTGGTGGCGTCGGGAATGTTGGGAATGCGGTCGATGAGGTAGCTGACTTTCTGCTCCGCTTCCTCTTTGGTCTTCTCGGCGGAGTCGAGTTTCTCCTTTATCTCCTGGACCAGGCTTCTCAGGTCGTCGGCGTCCTCGCCTTTGGCGCGCTTCATGCCGATCTCCTTGGAGAGCTGGTTGCGGCTCTGCTGCAAAGACTCAAGCGCTTTGATCTCGTCGCGTCTCAATTTGTCGTTCACCATCAGCTGTTCAAGAGCCTCGTCCAAGTTGTTGCGGTTCTGGCCAGCCGGATAGCGCGTCAGGAGTTTGGCGCGCACCTCTTCGTAATTTTCCCTAATGAATTTGATATCAAGCATAATTGCCTCGAAAGGTTATTATTTTTCGGACGACATGGCTTCCGCCAGCAGATCGTCCAGTATCTGCGAAAAAGTAAGCCCGGCGCCCAGGGCGGCCTTCGGCAGAATGGAAGCCTCTGACATGCCGGGAATAGTGTTGGTCTCGAGAGCGTAGATGTCGCCGCGCTCGTTCACGATGAAGTCGGTTCGGGAAACGCCCTGGCAGCGCAGGGCCTTATGGCAGATTTCCGCCGCCGCCCTGATCTGGGAGCTCAGAGCCTCGCTTATCCTCGCCGGAGTGATCTCCTCGCTCTTGCCTTTGGTGTACTTCGCCTTATAGTCGAAAAGCTCGCCGGTCAGAGAGACGATCTCCGTCACGGGAAGGGCGAAAGGCGATCCGCCCTTGGTCGCCACGACGCAGGTGAACTCCCTGCCCCTGACGAATTCCTCGAAAAGGTACAAGCCGCCGTTCAGCCAGAAGGAGAAAACGTTTTCCTTCAGTTCCTTCTCGCTATTTAAAAGCCAGAGCCCGAAGCTCGAGCCGGAAGCCAGGGGCTTCGCGATGACGGGATATTCAAGGCCGGCGCTTCTGATCTTTTCAAGCGGATCCTCCTTGGAGGAGACCGTCACGCCTTTGGGGATCCTGATGCCGGCGGCCGCGTACAAAAGCTTCGCGATGTCCTTTTCCATCGCGACCGCCGAAGCGGTCACGCCGCTGTGCGTGAAAGGAATGCCGAGAGTCGACAAAAAACCCTGGAAGCAGCCGTCTTCGCCGCCGCAGCCGTGCAGCGCCAGCATCGCGGCGTCCACAGGCCAGGACAGCACCTCGGTGAAAACTTTCGCGATGTTGCCGGAGGGGCGTTCCTGCCAGTCTTTTTCAGAGGGCGTTTCGTCTTCCGCAAGGAAGCAGGCCGAGCGGTCCTCTTTCAGAATGACCGCCCTGACGTTGTATTTTTCCCTGTCGAGCGTTCTGAAAACGTTCAGCCCGGATCTCATCGAGATAGGCGCTTCCGGACTCCAGCCGCCCATCACCACGATAATGTTCTTTTTCATCTCAATGACCCCAGACTCCCCTTTCGTCTTCGTCGTATTCCTCATCTTCCTCTTCCTCGTTCACGGAGGAGACGCCCCAGATCTGACCGCCCGGCAAAATAGTCGCGGCTTGCGGGAATTTCCTCACCGTCCAGTCGATGACGGCCAGGGAAACGGAATAGCCCTGCGAGGACTGCAGTATGGCGTCGTATTTTTCCAAGCCTTCCTCGTTCGCCTGGGAGACCACGAAAGTCCTCGACCAGATGAGGCCTACGCAGAGCATCACGCAGAGGAACATTCCCACGGCCGCGCCGCAGAGCATGCCGAGGAAGCGGTCGCTGAACTTAAGGTCCAGGGCGTTCATCAGCTTTCTCTTCACGAACTCCGCCAGAGACGTCAGGGTGAAGTAGAGGATGAGGATCAGAAGCAGCCCCGCCACGAACTTCGAGGTGAGAAGCGTCACCAGGAAGTTCCCTTCCCAGGGATGGGTAAGCTCTTTCAGCTCCCCTAAGCACGGGTCGAGGAACAAAACGACCAACCAGATCGACAAAAAGAGCGAAAAGAAGGTGATAAGGGGCGAAAGCACGCCGCGCATGACGCCTATCGTCATGCAAAGCAGGAGTAAAAGCAGTAAAATTATATCCAGATACATATATATTATGATACTACAAAAAGGGCTGTGATTCAATGGTGCCGAAAGCCTCTGAAACAGGGGTTTGACAAGCGAAAGCAAAATTGCGAAAATGACTCCGATATGTTGGAAAGAAACCTTACCATTACGTCGGGCCGGCTTACCCTGCGGCCCTTTTCGGACGACGACTACCCCGCGGCCAGGGAGATGTTCCTTGACCCCAAGATATTCGCCACTTACATGATCCCCGACTTCCCCGACGAGGAAGCCATAAAGAAGCTTTTCACAAGCTTCAAAAACGCCTCCCTAAAACCCGAGCATTTCGTCTACGCCATCTCTGACGAGAATGGCTTCGTCGGTTTTCTCAACTACACGACGAAGAACGGCGACGAGATAGAAATTGGCTACGCCATCAGTTCCCGCCATTGGGGCAAGGGCTACGCCACGGAGGCCTTCAGAGCGGCCATAGACGAGCTTTTCCGCATTGGGTATAGAAAGATAAGGGCCGGCCATTTCCAGGAGAATCCTGCCAGCAGGAGAGTCATGGAAAAGGCCGGCCTTACCCCGATCGAACTAGTTGAGACGATCAGCTACCGTGGGAGCGATCACGTCGTCAACTATCTCGAGATAGTCCGCAAGTGACCTTTATTTCTGGACCGGTTTCAAGATCGCAACGTATCCGCCGTTGCGGACGGTCTTGATCTCGAGGGTCGTGTCTTTCGTCACTTCCTCTTCAGCGATCTCGATCGCGCACGCGTCGGTGATGCTGTCCTCTTTGTCGCGGAAGATCTGGGCCTTGTAGGTCACGCCGTCCTTTAAGAACGTCAGCGGTACTGTATGTTTCTGAGCCATGTCGTCGCCGATCATGCCGATGTACCAGTCGTCGCCGTTTCTGCGGGCGCAGATATAGAATTCGCCGATCTTGCCCTGGAGAGCGAGCGTCTCGTCCCAGGTCGCCTTCAGCTGGTCAAGATATTCCAGGCCGGGCTGGCCTTCATAGTTCTTGGGATTGTCGCACAGGCAGATAAGCGGCGTCGGCAAAACGAAGCACAGCGCCAATTCGTGGGCTCTCGTGCCGATGACCTCCGTCGGGGAAGTCGGCTTGAAGTTCTCGGGCTGCCTGTTGAGGAAACCGCCGGGCGTCAGGTCGGCCGGGCCCTGGATATAGCGCGTGAAGGGATAGCTGGCGAGCAGCTTCGGAGTGATGTCGTGGCCCCACTTGCTGGCTTCGTTGCCTTTGACGCCTTCACTTGTGATCTGGTTCGGGAAGGTGCGGGCGAAGCCGCAGGGCTTATAAGAGCCATGGAAGTTGACGATCAGATGGTGCTTGGCGGCCAGCTTTACGGTCTTCTCGTACCACTTGACCATCTCCTGGTCGTCGCGGTTCATAAAGTCGATCTTCATGCCGCCGATCGAACCGAGCTTTTCATAATACGCGAAGGCTTCCTCCATCATTCTGTTGATGTCGGCCCAGTGCATCCAGAGGATCAGCTTCACGCCTTTTTCCTTGGCGAAGCGGGCGATCTCAGGCAGGTCGACCTTACCTTCCTGGCCCTTCATGACGTTGTTGCCGACTCTGCCCATGTGCGGGGAGTACCAGGGGTCGTCTACGGTCGAGTATTCCCAGCCGTGGCGGGAGGCGAAGTCTATTTCCTTCTTGATGGATTCCGTGCAGAGGTTCCTGTTCCAGTCGGACCACCAGTTCCAGGTGCAGCGTCCCGCTTTGATCCAGCTTGTATCCTCGAGCTCGCAAGGCGAGGCGCAGTTTAAGATCATCTGGTTCGTGACAAGGTCAAGTTCGCTCTTGCCGATAAGCGCGAGCCTCCAGGGGGAATGGCGTTCGCCCTTGGTCAGGACGAGCCCCTTGCCGTCGAGCCTCGGGGCAAGCATGGCGCAAAGGTAAGGCTTAGCCGCGACTTCTTTCTCTTCGTAGATACCGAAGGTCGAGCGGCCAAGGTCCGCCTTTTCCGCGTCGACGCCGCAAAGGCCTTTGAGCTCTTTGTATTTTTTGTCGAGTTTCAGTTTGATAAGGCCGTTGGCGTGGCTGCCGAAACCTCTTTTGAAAGTTTTCTGGCCGATTCTGAGCGGATTGCCGTCCACGCTTTTGTTTATGCCAAATTCGCCCCAGTCCTGCTCATGTTCCGTAATGAATTTTTCCGTCACGGGAACCTTGTTCCCGGCTTCGTCCACGAGCGTAAGTTCGACCCAGTCGGCGTGGCAGTGGCTGTTGTCGCCGTCCACAAAGTGGCAGAGCGTCACGCCCTCTTTTCCGGTGACGTCGACCTTGAAGAACTTGGCTTCGTCTTTGCCTTTCATATTGCCGCTGGAATAGAGCTCTTCGCCCCTGTATTTTTTCCCATTGCCGAAATAAAGTCCGGCCCAGTCCCTGAGGTCGGTCTCGGTCAGCGCCAGGGCGAAATCGTCGCCTTTCACAAGGAGCGGGCAGCCGGAAATGGTGCCACCCGGGATCGTGGCAACGGTGGCCTTGAGGGAGTCATGCTCCTGCGCCGAGCCGAAGCCGTAGGGCGCGTACCAGCACTCGTAGTCCTTATCGAAGAGGTAGTCGGTCTTGTCTTTCGTTACGACGTACTCTTCCTCGGGATCGTTCGGCGTTATCGTATAGCGGAAAGCAAGGCCTTCGTCATAGAGACGGAAGACCAGCCCCACTTCCCTCTTCGGGAACTCGGCTTTCAATTTCACGGTGTACTCGTCGCAGAAATCGCGGTACTCTTTCTGAATGCCTATCGGCTGCTGCCACGTTTCGTCGATCCTTTCTTTCACGACGGCCATGATCTCGACCTTTTCCGGCCAGGATTGGTCCGCGAAATCAATTCCGAGCTCGCCGGACAAGGGCGTTTCCCCGCCGTTTATGCTCAAAGCATAGGTTAATTTTTCACCGTCTCCCAGCTTGACTTTGACGTTTCCGCCGGGGGAAGTGAAGGTTTGGCTTTCAGCGAAAGCGAAGACGGCGGCGAGCGCCAAGATCAAGGCGATGCGAATTTTCATGGTTTCCTCTCGTCTGGTTTATTTATTTATTTGTTTCGTTGTTTTTTTATATTTTCAAGAAAATATTGCGCGGAGTCAAGGACCTCCTTGAAAGGCCCTATGAATCTCTGGCAATCCGGCAGGGAGCCCAGGAAGGTCTTCCCGTAGCTTTTCTTCAGGATGCGGTCGTCTAAGATCGTGACGATCCCGTAGTCGGAGCTGCTCCTCACCAATCTTCCGAAGCCCTGGCGAAGCTTGATGACCGCCTGCGGGACGGAATAGTGCGCGAACGACGTCACGCCCTTCTTCTCCAACTCCTCGCATCTGGCCTCCTGAATAGGTTCCGTCGGCACGGCGAAGGGAAGCTTCGTAAGAATGATGGAGCGCAGATTTTCTCCCGGAACGTCCACGCCGGCCCAGAAACTGTCCACGCCGAACAGAACGGCGTTGTGGGCGCTCTTGAAGCGGTTCAGAAGATTGTGGCTGGAATCCGAGAACTGCGCCATGGGCAGAAGCCCCCTGGCGCGCAAAGCTTTTTCCAGCGCGTCAAACGAGCTCTGCATGCCCGCAACGGAAGTGAAGAGCACGAAAGCCCCGCCTTCCGTCAGCTGCGCCAGGTCAAGTATCATGGCGTTCTGGTTCAGTTCGAAGGAGTCTTCCGGAACAAGCAGGGCGGCCTGCTTCTTGTAATCGAAACTCGACTTGTAGATGTTCTCTGTCAATTCCCTTCCGCCGGTCGCTTTGAGCTCCTCCTCGTAAAGGTCGAGGCCGACCCGGCTCTTGAAGAAGTCGAGCTTGTCCTTGCTCGACAAAGTCGCGGACGTCAGAACGATCGTGCGGAACCTTTTGTAGAGGGATTCCTTCAAACGTTCGCCAACAGTGATGGGAACGCTCTCTATGCTGAATCTTTTGTTGCTCCGTTTCTGAGAAATGCCGGCGTCCAGCCAACTGACCATGCCGTTCTCCTCCTCGCCCTTCTCCCGAATTTCGGAAATGGTGGAGGCGAAGGTCTCCAGCTGGGCGACGCGCACGGCAAGATCCTTGGCGAGGCCAGGCAGTTCGTCATGGCCTTCCTTCAGCTTGTCTTCCAGAGTTTCGAAGATCCCCTTGAAGAGCGCCGCGCCCTGAGTCAGCGTCGCTTCCAGTTTCTTCAAGTGCTCGCAGACGTCCTCCCACTCGGCGGTAGCCCTGTGTTCTTTGGTCAGACGGTAAGGCAGGAGATCCTGGCCCCCTAGCTTAGCCTTGGCGTCGAGCTTCATAAGAATGTCGCAGATGTCGTCGCATTCTCCCAGCGCCTCTTCGCGCAGAATTGGCAGCCCGTCGTCGATGAGAGTTTTCACCTGCTCGAGGAACGTCTCCCGGTCTTTCCCGAAACGCTCGGGATTCTTATTCGCGAAATTGGCGAGCGTCGCGAGGGCGCCCGTCTCCTTGTGGCCGCTTACACGGTAAATGGCGTTCAGGGTGATAAGGATATCGTAACGGGAGACCGCCATGCCGAAATGGTTCGTGGCGGAATCCTCGAGATTGTGGGCTTCGTCTATCACGACCGCGGTGTAGTCCGGAAGGATGCCGGTGGCGTTCCCGTTCTCCCTTATCACGATGTCGGAGAAGAGCAGCGCGTGGTTCGTTATGATGACGTTGGCCTCCTCGGCTTTGCGCCTGGCCTTCACCACAAAGCAGCTTTTGAAGAAAGGGCAGGCGCTCTTTATGCAGGTCTCCCTCGAGGAGGAGAGCTTCTCCCAGTGTTTGCTTTCGGGATACTCGGCCGGCTCGCTCCTGTCCCCTGTTTCGGAACCGACAGCCCATCTCGCCAAAGACTCGAGACGCTCCTGGTCCTCGTCGGCTATGAGCTCGGGATTCTTCAGTATGACGTTGGCTTTCCTAAGGCAGGCGTAGTTGGCGCGCCCTTTGACCAACACCGCCTTCGCCTCTTTTGAGAAGAGATCTTTTACGACCGGAAAATCTTTATTAAAGAGCTGCTCCTGCAGATTTATGGTGTGCGTCGCAATGACGATCTTTTCGTTGTTCACGATAGACCAGGCGATGGAGGGCAAAAGGTAAGCTATGGTTTTTCCCGTGCCCGTTCCCGCCTCCGCAACGCACAAGGATCCTTTGTTGAAAGCCTGCGTCACCTGCGACAGCATGGCTTTCTGCTCGGGGCGCTCCTCGTAATTCTTGAAATGCTGGCTCAAGCGCGAACCCTTGTCAAGCTGGCTCGCGATCTTTTCCAGGGGAAGCTCCGTGATCTTCTTCATCGGCCCCGTCTCGACGAGGACGTAGCTCATTCTCACGTCGTTGTCGACGATCATGCTGCCGATGCCGCGGGCGCCGAGCTGGCTCGCGATGCCGACGTCCGCGTCCGAGGGTTTTATGTTCTCCCTGGCGGAGACCATATGGCTAGGCGGATGATTGTGTATGGCGTAGTCCCCGCTCTGGCAGCGCTGCATCACGGCCGCGACCATGTGGTCGTTGCCGCGCGAGATGACCTCGATGTCGCAGATAAGTCCGTCGTCCGACATGATGCCGCGGGCGAAGACTTCGTTGCCGTTGGCTTCCTCAATGGCGGCCTTCAGCTTCTTGGCCGCGCTCGGCGTGAAGTGTGAATCGTATATCTCCATACATCAAGGATTATAGCATAAAAAAAGCATTCCCGCTCTCGCCTTCACAGCGCGCTCCTCTTGCCATTTTTGGGAAATACTGCTAGAATAGCCGGCGTTTTAATTTTTGTTCAGGGGGGAAAGGAAAAGGTTTCCTTTTTTTACTGGACGCGCATCTTAAACTCTCCATAATAGGTAAGGAAAAATATGCCTACCAAAATTTTTGTGGGCAACATGCCCTACGCGATGACCAAAGAGGATCTTTCCAAACTGTTCTCAACAGTCGGGACGGTCAACTCCGCTTCGGTCATCTTTGATCGTGAGACCAGGCGCAGCCGCGGTTTCGGTTTTGTTGAAATGAGCACTGAAGAAGAGACCAAAGAAGCCATCGAGACCTTCCATGAAGCGGAAGTCGGCGGCAGGAAGCTCATCGTCTCGGAAGCTCGTGAAAAGAAAGTCGAGCCGAAAGAAGAATAATTTTTCTCCTTGCCTAAAAAAAGGCCCCGGAAAACCGGGGCCTTTTTTTATTTCTGTTTTTCCCTTTATTCTTTCGTGATCTCCAGGCCGAGCCTGTCGTACATGAAGGCTCCTTCCCTCGCGTACTGCTTGACTCTGGAATCGAAGTCCACCGAGGAGCCGTGGCCGGCGTCAGGATAGACGACCGGGAAAACGGGGCCGCCCGTCGAGTCGGCTTGAAGCTTGGCGCCCATCTTCCTGACGTGCATGGGATCGACTCTGGCGTCGTTCTCGCCGCCTGTGATGAGCATATCGGGGTACTTCACGCCTTTTTTGATGTTCTGATAGGGGGAGTACTTCAGGAGGTATTCAAACTGCTCCTTGAAGTCGGAGGTTCCGTACTCCTCGCTCCAGATGTTGGCGATCCTGAACTTGTGGTATTTGATCATGTCCAGAAGCGGCACGCCGCACCTGACGGCCTTGTAGAGGTCGGGGCGCTGGACGGCGCAGGCGCCGACCAAAAGCCCGCCGTTGCTGCCGCCGGAGATGGCGAGCTTTTCTTTGCTGGTGTAGCCTTCCTTTATGAGATACTCGGCCGCCGCGATGAAGTCGTCGAAGACGTTCTGCTTATTTTCGCGCATGCCGGCCTTGTGCCATTTCTCGCCGTACTCGCCGCCGCCCCTTAAGTTGGCGATGGCGAAAACGCCGCCGTTTTGGACCCACAGGGAATTGGAGCCGATGAAGCCAGGCCTCAGCGAGACATTGAAGCCTCCGTAGCCGTCTAAGATGCAGGGGCAGGAGCCGTCCCTAGGACGATCCTTGGGATAGATTATAGTCATCGGGATCTTTGTTCCGTCCTTGGAGGGATAGAAGACCTGCGTCACCGCGCAGTTGTCGAGCTCGTATTTGACGGGGAATTCCTTCAATACCGTAAGCTTGTCATCGTCGACGTTGTAGGCGTAGGTAGTGTTGGGAATAAGGTAGCTGGAGCAGTTTAGCTTTACGGGGCCCTTGTGCCAGTAGCCGGAGACCCCGGCGGAGCAGAAGCTCGCGGGAAGCGTCATGTTCCTTATGAAAGTTCCATCCAGATCGTAGATCTTGATGACGGTCTCGATGCCGCTGAGATACTCGGCGTAGATGTGACCGTCGATAAAGGAGAGGCCTTCCAGCTTGTCCTCGCTTTCCGGCAGGAAGACTTGCCAATCGTCGAAGCCGGGCTTTTCCATATCGGCCACGTAGACCATGAACCTCGGCGCGTCCAGGTTCGTCCTGATGAAGAGCTTGTTCTCGACCATTGCGACGTCGAAGTTGGCTTCCTTGCCTATGACCACCGGGACAAGTTCAGCGCCCTCGATGTTCTTCTTGAGCCAGATGTCCGCGGAACCGAAATTGCCCCTGTAGTAGAGCATGTATTTTTCGTCGTCGGAGAGATCGACGCCGTGCCATTTCTCCCTTTCCGTTTCGGAATTGAAGATCAGCTTGTCCTCTTCCGCGCTCGTTCCGAGCTTGTGGAAGTAAACGGCGTGCCAGTAGAATTCCTCGCCCTCAGGCACCGTGCCCTTCAAGGGCTTGCAGGAATAGTAGAAGCCGGAGTTGTCTTTCTTCCAGCAACTGACGCCCTGCTTCCAGCCGCGCACGCGGTCGGGAAGCTCCATTTCGTTCTCCACGTCGAGAACGTGGATGACCGGGTTCTCGTCGCCGGCGTGTCCGATGCCGTAGGCGACGTAGCGGCCGTCGCGGGAGCGCGAAGCGAAGGCAAGGTAGTCGTCCTTGTCCCACTTGTTCGGATCCAGTACGACCTTTTCCGGAGCGTCGGCGTTCTCTTTAGTCATCAGTATCCACTTGGTGTCGTCAACACCCTTTTTGCTGAAGTACAAGCGCTTGCCGTCGTAAACTTCCGTCGGCACGGTCTGGTCGGCGTAACGCCAAAGTCTTTTCAGCTCCTTTTCAAGATAGGCGGTCGCGGGCAGTTTATCGGCGTATTCGTAGAAACGCTCGTTCTGCGCTTTCGTCCACTCCTGGACGTCGGGCCTCGTGTTGTCCTCCATCCAGGCGTAGTCGTCGACTAACGTCACGCCGTGATAGACGTTCGTCTCAGGTATGATTTTGGTCGGGGGCGCCGGCGCTATGCCGTCCGCTTTTTCAGACGCTGAAAACGTTCCCGAGAATTCGGAAACGCAGCCTGAAATGAAAACTATCGAAAACAAAGCCAAGAAAACATTGCTTCTCATTTTTTCTCCTCTTCGCTCTTTATGCGGGCTTCCTCCTCGCCCACCGCTCCGTAAATATCCTTGTTAAGCCTTTCCGAAATATCCCTCAAGGAAGTGCAGACGCCCTGCACGTAAGATTCCGGATCTCCGCTCACGCACTCGGTGTCGGACGTGTAGCGCTTCTGCAATACCACCCTGGAGGTCCTGGAGCCGCGGTCGAGCCTGGTCAGCGTGAACAGCATGACGACGTGCGCCTTGGCCTTCGTGCCGAGGAGCTCCCTGCTCTCGTAGACTTCCACGAGCGAACCGACAAGACCGTAGTCGGGCAGCGTTCCGGAAGTCCTGGAAGTCAGGCTCTTGAAGACGTTGCCGTCCTCAAGGTCCCTTTGCAGCATGGAGAAGATCAGTTCGTCCGGAGAAGAGAGCCATTCGTCATAGCTGTACACTCCCCCGCTCTTGTCGCCGTTCATGTAGATGAGCGTGCTGCGGTCGTAGGCGGAGTTGACCTGAAGCTTCCTGAAGGAAAGCGAAAGGTCAAAGGGCTTTTCGCAGGCCTTCGCGATCTCCGGGTAATCGATCTGGTAGTAGTTGACCGTGATGGCGTCCCTTTTGAAAATGCCGGAAAGGCAGCCGCTGAGCAGCAGGGCCGCTAAAAGAATCAAAGCTAATTTTTTCATTTACCTTTCTCCTTATCCTCGCCGAAAAGCGTTTGCCCGGGCCTGGCGCGCAGAGCTTCCGTAAAGGCCCTGACGTTGACGGCCGACCGCTGGACCTCGTCCAGAAGATCCTCGACCTCCTCGCTCGTCATGTTGACCAGCATGTTGGCGTGCACGATGAGCTTTTGCAGCGAATCCGCGAAAGCCCTGATGTCTTCAGGCGTTATGACCTTCACCATCCTGTTGACATCAGCCGTAGTGTCGGTAATGTTGCAGACGATGTTCGAGATCGCCTCGTCGTTCAGATTGCCCTGCAGCGTATCGGAAACGGCCCTGAAGTTCACGACCGCCTGGTTCAGGTTCGTGTAGAGCATCGCCACGTTGTCCCTGGTCACGGAAACTCTTATGGACGCCGAGATCTCCCTGATGTTCTCGGACGTCACCGTTATGTTCGAGACCAGGGGCGCGAGATTGTTGTGGCCCAAAACTTTCTGCACGCCGTCAAGAATGTTCGTAATGGAAGTCGAGATCGACTTGACGTTGAGATCCTCTATCAATTTCGTCAGCTGGTAGAAAATGTCCTCGGGGGAGACCGTGTGGTACGTTCCCACCACCGGATACTCCGGCTCGAAGGGGAAATTCGTGGCGGGTTTGGGCCGGTCCCCGATCATTTCGATCTCAAGGTACTTGATGCCCGTCAGAAGGTTCCCCGTGATGTGGATGTACATCGTGTCGCTCTCGACCGCGAATCCGCTGTTCGGAGAGACCTGAAAGAAGATCTCCGCCAGCTCCCCGTCCGGCGCGATGCCTATGTGGGAGACGGAGCCTACGGTTATGCCGCGGAACCTGACGGGAGAGTTAAGCGTCAAACCCTGCACGCTCTCACTAAAATAGCAGGAGTAAGTCCTGGGCGAGCCTCCCCAGGAGATGTGGCTCCAAATGAGCAGGGCGACTATTATCAGCGCGAAGCCTAAACAGACGAAGATCCCTACCCTTGTCTTATGAAGTTCAGTTGCCATAAAGATTTGTAAGACTTGATTATTGCAGGGATTATAGCAAATTATCCCCTTCCTGGCAAGGCTTTCGGGCAATAAAATTGATCTTCGCCTTCCTTGCCTGGCTGTGCTGGATCTTTCTTTCGATGCGGTAAATCTTTCCGTCCTTCCTGAAAAGCGCGCCGGTCTGCATGAAATAAAAGGAGGTGTTCGTTTCCACGCACTGCCTTCTCAGATCCAGCACCCACTCGTAGTCGCAGACCCTCGCCATGTTCCCCGATTCCCCCGCCGCCGTAAGATTCGTGACGGTCCCGTCCAGGTACTTTTTCAGCTCGATCTTTTCCAAGAGCGGCGAGCAGACTATCGACCTCGCCGCAAGCGGCATCTTAAGGTAAATGGGCAGCCTGTAGTCCGCCATGGCCTGGTTTTCGACCGTGCAGGCAATGGAAACGTTGGGATAGCCAGTTTCTCCCCAATCCGGCGGCAGACACTTCTCCATTCTGTCGATCCTTTTGGTAATGAAGAAAAAGGAGAGGTCGCTCCTTATCTTCATCATCTCCCAGCATTCGGCCCGCCAGGGATCGGCGTCCTCCACGAAAAAGTCCGAGGTGAAGCAAGTGTCGACTTCCGACCCCTGAGGGATCTTGTAAGCCCCGGAGCGGTCCCGGCGCATGGGCAGATAAAAATCCCCGGTCTTGACGACCGTATCGGCGCGCCTGCCGCAGGAGGCGTCCCTGCGGTAGACGTAGCAATGGGCGCAGCCGGCGGAGATCTTATGGCAGCCGTGCCAGGGATTCCAGATAATGCTTCTCATGCCAATATTATAACAAGTCCCGCAAGCCTTGCCGTTTGCCAAAAAAAAGCCCTTCTGCTATAATCAGAAAAATCCTGAGGAATTGAAAAATGCTAATAGCTGACAAGGAAAAATTCGCAGCCACCCTCTCCGAGATGGCGGACAAGCTCTCGACGCTTCCCCTTGAGGAGACGATCCTCGTGGGTATCCAGCGCCGCGGCGTCTACCTCGCGCAAAGGCTGGCGAAACTTATCGAGGAAAAGACCAAAAAGAAGATCGGGCTCGGCATCCTGGACATCACCTTCTACAGGGACGACCTTTCCATGATCGCCATGAGGCCTGTCGTCAGGAGCACCGACCTTCCGGAAGACATAAACGACAAGATAATCGTTCTGGTCGACGACGTTCTTTACACGGGCCGCACCATAAGAGCCGCTCTCGACGCCCTTGCCGACAACGGCCGGGCGAAGATGATAAAGCTCGCCGTCATGGTGGACCGCGGACTGAGGGAACTCCCGATCCAGGCGGACTACGTCGGTCTCTCGGTCGAAACGAAAAGCGAGGAAAAAATAAGCGTCAAAACGGAAGAACTTGACGGCGAAGACCTCGTTGAGGTCATAAAAGAATGACTTGGCCAAGGCCAGGTCATTTTTTTTGCAAGAAAATAAAATTAAGGAGCATATATGCCATGGACTAAAAAAGATCTCTTGGGGCTGGAAAAGCTGACGGCCGAGGAGATCACCATCATCCTGGACACGGCCAAGGCCTTCTCCCAGATCGCCACCCGCTCGATCAAGAAGGTGCCCGCCCTTCAGGGCAAGACCGTCGTCAACCTCTTCTTCGAACCCTCGACAAGGACGAGAGTCTCTTTTGAGGTGGCGGAAAAAAGGCTTTCCGCCGACATCGTCAACGTCAACATCGCCGCCTCGAGCGTGACAAAAGGCGAAACGCTTCTCGACACGGTCAAGAACCTCTGCGCTTACAGGATCGACGCCATCGTAGTCAGGCACTCCTGCGCGGGCGTCCCCCACTATCTGGCGGAAAACATCGAGCCCTCGATCGTGAACGCCGGAGACGGCATGCACGAGCATCCGACCCAGGCTTTGCTTGACATCTACACCTTAAGGGAAAAATTCGGCGACCTCAAAGGGCTGAAGGTCGCGATCGTCGGCGACATCAGCCACAGCCGCGTCGCCCGCTCCAACATCTGGGGATTGCAGAAATTGGGCGCGAAGGTGACGGTCGTCGGCCCCTCCACGCTTATGCCGAGGGAAATAGAAAAGATGGGCGAAGGCGTGGAAGTCTCCTACGACCTGCCCGCCACTCTGAAAAAAGTTGACGCCGTCAACATGCTGAGAATACAGAGGGAAAGGGAGCAGCAGGTGCAGTTCCCGAGCCTCAGGGAATACGCCCGCTACTTCGGGCTGAGCACAAAACTGATAGACCAGACCCCGGAAAGCCTGATAGTCATGCACCCGGGGCCCATCAACCGCGGCGTGGAATTATCCGGCACCGTAGCCGACGGACCGAGAAGCGTCATCCTTCAGCAAGTCACCAACGGACTGGCGGTCAGAATGGCCGTCCTCTTCCTGGTCACCGGCGGAACCAAGATCAGCGAGGAATAAACATGAAAACATTGATCATAAACGGAACGGTAGTGGATCCCAGCCAGAAACTGGAAGGCAAGGGATACCTTAGGATAGAAGACGGCAAGATCAAAGAATGCGCCCTGGGCGAAGCCCCCAAGGCATTAAATGACGAAAAAGTCATAGACGCCAAGGGCGCCTACGTCACGCCGGGCTTCATCGACCTGCACGTGCACTTGAGGGAGCCGGGACAGGAGAGCAAGGAAACGATAGAAAGCGGCAGCAACGCCGCCGTGGCGGGCGGCTTCTCGACCATCGTCTGCATGCCCAACACCATCCCGCCCATCGACCACGTATCGCTGGTGAAATTCATCCTTTTGGAAGGCAAACGCGTCGGCAAAGCCAACGTCCTTCCCACCGGCACCATCTCCAAAGGCCGGGCCGGCGAAGAGCTCTCCGAGATCGGCGAAATGTACAAGGCCGGCATCGTCGCCATCACCGACGACGGCAGCCCGGTCATGAACTCCTTCCTTATGTCCCGCGCCTCGGAATACGCGAAAATGTTCGACCTCCTCGTCATGGACCACTGCGAGGACATCAACTTCAAAGGCTCCATGAACGAGGGCTTCTACTCCACCAAGCTGGGATTGCGCGGCACGCCCTCCATTTCGGAGGAGATAATGCTGATGCGCGACATCCTGGTCGCGGGCTACACCGGCGGCAGGATCCATCTGCAGCACGTAAGCACCGGGCTCGGCATCTACATGGTCAGGGACGCCAAATCCCGCGGCGTTAAAGTCACCTGCGAAGTGACGCCGCACCACATGTCGCTGACCGACGCCGACCTGGAAGGCTACGACACCAACTTCAAGATGAGTCCCCCGCTCCGCACCGAGGAAGACCGTCAGAAACTGATAGAAGGCCTTATGGACGGAACGGTGGACTGCATAGCGACCGACCACGCCCCCCACACCTACACCAACAAGGACGTGGAATTCGACAACGCCCCCAACGGCATCGTCGGTATGGAAACGGCGCTGCCCGTCTCCTACACCACGCTTGTAAAGGAAAACAAAATGCCCGTAATGCGCTTAATCGAGCTTATGTCGACCAACCCGGCAAAGATACTAAGGCTCAAGGCGAAAGGCACCTTTAAAGCGGGCTCAGACGCCGACGTGACCGTTTGGAGCGCCGACACGGAATACAAGATCGACACCGCGGCGTTCAGATCGAAAGCCCGCAACTGCCCCTTCCAGGGAAAATCAGTCTACGGCAAGGTCCAAATGACCATCGTAGGCGGCGACGTCAAATACGAAGCCTGATCAATAGCTGACGGGAATGGCTACGGCCGGGGCCGCGGTCCCGGAATTGCGGCGCTTCAGGAAAACCGCCACGTAACGGTACATGTCCACGTACTTCTGAACGTAGCGGGTCTCCGTAGATTCTATGACCGTCTTGGTCTTTTTGCCGTTGGAATGGTAGGTGGTGATCTTCTCCTCCCTCGGCACGTCCTCCTCGTAGCTCTGGTCCTCCGTGTGGGAATAACTGACCCAGTAGACCGCCGCGTCCGCGCAGACGTTGGTGGCCAGATCCCTGACATAGGCGTAGCTGTCCGACATGTACTGATTGTCGTCATAGAACTCCGAGCGGCCTATCACCTCGTAACCGCTGGAGAGATACTGATTGACAGTCATCTCGGCGGACTCGGGGGCGCAGCCGACCACGTTGGGGTTCATGTTTCTCTCCGCCGGCGAAACGTAAATGTAGGATGTGTAGTGGTCGGCGTAAGGATTCACGCAGCCTGTGAGCAGAAACTGACAGACGGCGGCAACTGTCAGCGCAAGTAAAAAGGAGCTGTGTCTCATTTTAAGATCTCCTGCCGTGACGGAGCTGATCTTCCAGCTCCTTTATCTCGGCTTTAAGTTTGGCGTTCGAATTCTTGTAAAGAGAAAGCCTGATCACGTCGCCTTCCTTGGCGTCCGGCGCGAGTGCGCGGGGAATGTTCACGGTCGTAAGGTCCGGCATTTCCGCCACGATATAGTCTTCCTCTATCCTGTCAACTGTGAGCCGCATATAATTCCTCCTTATCTCGCCGTCTTCACTTCGAATTCACGGCCGTCTGTTATGAAAGTGAGAGAGCCTTCCTCGTCGGTCCTGTAGACGGCGCCGCACCACTTGAGGAGCCGCTTCATCAAACTGGGATGAGGATGATGATAGGGGTTGTCCTTCCCGAGAGATATGAAAGCCACGTCCGGCTCGACTATCCTTAGGAAGTTTTCCGTCGAGGAAGTCTTGGAACCGTGGTGCCCGACTTTCAGCAAAGTCACACGCCTCATTGCGTCCTTGTAATCTTTTATCATCTCCGATTCCGACTCTCCTTCTGCGTCGCCTGTCAGCAGCAGCAAATGATCTCCATAAGAGACCAGAAGGCAGATGCTCGTATTGTTCAGGCCTTCGTAAGGGTGCGGCTGTGGGGCCAGGACTAGGACGCGGTAAAGCGCGTTGCTTATGATGTAGTCACCAGCGTAAGCGTCCTCGACGGAAACGCCTTTTTTCACCAACGTTTTCAAGAAGTTTTTGTAAGTGGAAGTCGCGGCCGTGGCGCCGGTCTTTTCCCCTGGAAAATAGGCGGTGTCGGTGTTGATGACTTTCAGTATCTCCTTGAATCCGCCGATGTGGTCGGCGTGGGGATGCGTCGCGACCAGGCAATAGATGTTCGTGAATCCGCTCTGTGAAAGCCACTCCCCAACTTTCGGTCCGGCGTCCTTGTCGCCCAAGTCTATCAATATCAATTTACCATCCGGCAGTTCCAGGAGCCCGCAGTCACCCTGGCCCACGTCCAGAAGATGGAAGGAAAGCTTTTCAGCGTTCTCGTCAAGGCTCCGGCTCTCCGAGACGTACTCGTCCGGAAGGTCGTAGGAATTCTGATTGGCTTTGCCTTTCTTGGCGCCGAGCGCGTTCGCGATAAGCGCGAAGGCAAAGAAAATGATCACCGCCATGATGACGATGACCAGCCATGTTGGGATCTTTCTCGGGACCGCTCTGCTCATAAATCACCT
>DFCM01000020.1:0-568 GCA_002366995.1 bacterium UBP3_UBA3054
GTGATGTTGTTGCCGCAGTGGGTGGATCCTGTTTCCAGGTAGTCGGCTTTTAGTTTATAGCGGTACTGGAGATAGGCCTGGAAGATCTCGGCTTCCGGTTTTCCTTCGGTTGGTATGTCTGGATAGAGCTTTTGGACCGTGTCGCGGAGAGCTTGGGTGGTGTGCCCTACTCCGCCGACGATGACGTAGGTTTTTGCAATGTTGTTTTTGATGGCTTGGGCAAGCACGTCCCCTCCCGCGATTATGGAGCCGCCGAAGAGGACCATCACGTCGGCCTGGCTGAAGCCATAGGCCGATCCAAGAGCTTCCTGGGTAAGTTCCGGCACGTCGCGGCGTCCCAGGAAGGCGCTTAGTGTGTTGATGGCATCGGAGATCATGCTGATATTTTAACAAAAAGGAACGCGCTTCCGAATCAGAAGGCGCGATATGGTAAAATAAGCGTGTTGATAATAAACTTTGGAGAGAGCTTATGAAAAAGCGCGCGTTATTTGTTTTTGCACTGCTGTTTTTGGCTGTCAATTCCTATGCTCATGAAGTTTACGTCGCCTACGTGGCGGACAAGGCCTGC
>DFCM01000020.1:737-3207 GCA_002366995.1 bacterium UBP3_UBA3054
GTACGTCGGTGAGCCGCCTCAAGTAAAGCGCGTTTGCAAAACCCTCTTCGTGGGCATCAACGACTATCTCCCCTCCCGGCAATTGAATTCGCTTACCACCTGCGTGAACGACGCCGAGACCATGGCCGCCCTCTTGGTTCAGGGCGGATACTATCAGGGAAAAGACGGCTACCTTCTGGAAAATGAAGGTGCGCTGAAAAGCAACATCAGGGCCTGCGTAGCGAACGCCGCGAGCGAGCTTATAGCCGGCGACGTCTTCGTATACTACCACTCCAGCCACGGAAGCGAAAAAAACGGCATATCTCTTTGCACCTACGACAGCAATTACTACGCGGCCGAACTGGCGGCTGACCTTAGCAAATTCCAGGCCGGCGTAAGAGTCGTCGTGATCCTCGACACCTGCTTTTCCGGCGGCATGATCCCGACGACAAGCATGTCCCAGGCCGTCATCTCGGAAATGGCCGAGATAAAGGCGAAAAACAAGGGCCTCTCTATTTCCGAGGCGGAAGCCGACGTGCAGAAGGACGTGACCTTCCTGACGGCCTGCAGGGGCGACGAGGAGTCCTATACCTCCAAAGTAATGCTCAGCATCTTCACCAGATGCCTCTACAACGGCTGCGACGCCATGAGCGACCTGGACGGAGACGGCATGCTCTCCTTCTACGAGATCTTTGAGAGAGCCCTGGCCTATCTCGCCACCGGGAGCGTTGACCAGCATCCCCTCATCAGCAATCCCGAGCTGGCCAACTCAGTCTTCGCCATGCCCATCCCGCAGCCCAGCTGCTTCGGCTCCTTTGTTTTCAAAGCCGACCGGTTCGCCTTTGTCGTTCCGGCTGTCAAGCAGTCTCTCTACGTCGAGCTGAAGGCAACTCCCAAAAATCAGCCTTTCGAGGTCACGCAATTCAATCTCAAGACCAATCTCAAAAAAGCCGCGGACCTTTCCGAACCGCTTCCCAACAAATTCGACATGGCCTTCAAGCTGGGCACCGCACCGGAAGACGCCAAAACGCCCGTCACGCTTAACGGCGCCGATATGTCCATCAATATCGAAGGCATCGTGATCCCCATAGCCCAGACAGGTCAATCCATCAAGACCAACAAGAAAAAAACGAGCGTCACCATAGGTCTCGTGAACTACTACTTCGAGACCATGGGCAAGCTCCAGTACAAGGTCAACGAAAAGAAAGGCGTCTCAACTTACAAGCTGAAGATCGCCGGCGAAAACGGCCTCCATACCATGTTCGATCCTACGAGCGCCGTCCAGACGACCCACATCTTCCTAAGGGGCCCGCAGTGCGTCAGAGCCAACATCGACTGCAAAACGGTCATGAAGGACGGCAAGAGCTTCACGGCGAAACTTACCAAAGAAGACAAATAAAAAAAGGCCTGCGACTTTCGCAAGCCTGAGGGCATAAAAAAACCACACCGGCAGGAGCCGGTGCGGTTTTTTCTTGCCGATCAAAGATCAGCTTCAGCGTCTGCGAAGGAACGCGGCGATGGCGATTAGGCCGAGGGCCAAAAATCCCGGTTCAGGAACGCCGTAGACCCAAACGTTGATGCCGTCAACGAAGACCTCTTCGCTGCTGCCCCACCAGCCGTGGTAGTAAGCGACGGAATCGACCGTGCCGGTGATGTCGTCGGTATAGCCGAAGGTATGGTCCGGGGAGTTTTCGAAGTCGTAGCCGCCGATGGCGCGGAAGCAGACGCCCTTGTTGCCGGTGTCGATGCGGCCGGCCCTTAAGAGCGTGGAATCCTGGTTGAAGACGAAGGTGTTCTTGACCCAGATGTCGATGGGGCCGTCGTTGCCGTACTGGACCTCTTTGTTCTCGCCGTCGACCTTAAAGGAGGCCTTCCAGTGCCAGTTGTTCCAGAAACGCCAGAAGGTCATTCCGTTGCTTCTGATATCGAAGCGCCTTTGTCCCCGGAAATAATGGGAAGCGAAGCCGAATTCCACAGCGTAGATCTGGTTCTGGTAGTTCTCAGCGTCGATATCGACGAGGAAACCGGTGTTGGCCGTGGGCGGGAGATACAGGCAGGAGACGATCTCAGAGTTGAAGGAGATGTTGGTGATGTAGCTTTCGTCGCCGAGCTTGCTCATCCATTCCGGGCAGATCTCGGAGAGAGGCGTGCCTTCATCATAGCCGTTGAAGCTGATGCTGCGGACCAGTTTCTTGTCGATGCTGATAAATTCGACCTTGACGTCATCGTAGTAAACACCCGGGCGGGTCGTAGTAGTGCCGCCGGTGCCGTTGGCAAAGATGAGGTACTTGAAGCCGTCGCAGCGCTTCATGCTGAGCTGATAGACGTCGCTGGACTGAGGATCGTCGTCAATGAGGAAGTTGATCAGACCGGTGGACAAATCGAAGTTGAACTGGAAAGTCTGCCATTCGCCTTCTTTGACCGCGCCGGGATATTCCGTAGTCTTGCCTTCCTGAGAGCTGTCGCTAAAATCGTAGCCCTGGTTGAGGAA
>DFCM01000024.1 GCA_002366995.1 bacterium UBP3_UBA3054
GGCATGCTTCTGGAGCGCCGGAGGGAGAGGCTGGGGCTTCCTGTCAAGAAGACGGCGCCCAAAGTTACGGTGGGCGAGAAGCGCTATTTGAATATCGGCGCACTCGTTTTCACGATACTATTCATCGTCGCCCTTCTGGGAGAGTTTACTCTGCGCTCAAAGGCCGGGACCTGGTCGGTGGCGGTCTTCGGGGAGTGGGTGGCGGTCTTCTGCACGATAGGCATGCTCTCCTTCATCTTCGGCGACAACAAGCTCTACAGAACGCTGGAGCACGTCATTATTGGCTCCTCCGCGGCGTATATGCTCTTCGAGGTCATCGACAAGCAGATCCTGCCGTCTTTTGTCTACAAGGTCATGGACGGCTTCGCGGCCCTTAGGGGAGCGGAGGCCCAGGGCTCGGCCTGGCAGCTTTTGCTGCTTTTGGGCCTGATCCCCTCAGCGCTGTGGTTCACGGTCTACATCAAGAGATTCGCTTGGACCAACAAGCTTGTCTTAGGCCTCTTGATGGGCGTGGCCGTCGGCATCGCTTTCGGGCAGAACGTCAACCTCGCCATCCCGCAGATCGCCGGCGCCGTTAAGCCTTTGCTGACATTCGGGCCGGTCAACGTCCCGCACATCAGTCTTTTCGGAGACGTCTCCATTACTTGGAAGAACGTCTTCAACCTCGTCTATCTTGTGACCATGATACTGGTCATGATATATTTCGTCTTCTGTTTGAAAATGAAGACTACCGTCGCCAAGGGCGCGGTCAGATCCGGCAGGATCGTCATGATGATCGCTTTCGGCGCGGTCTTCGGCAACACCATCGCCACCAGAATGAGCTGGCTCATCGACCGTATCGATGCCGTCGCGCTCTGGATTAGAAACCTTATGATCCTGGGAGGCTAGTCGTGGAAGGGAGAAGCGAATTCGGAGTGCGCCTGGCGAAGGATCTTAAGGAAAGGGGGCTTGGACCCCTCGCGGCCTTCCTTGTGAGAGCCAACTGGCCCTTGGCGACCATCTACGCCAACATCGTTATGGGTGCGGAGCCTTTCCTCGCCATCGCGGGCTACGAGGCGAAGCCTTTGTACGAGACGCTGAACGATCGGGAAGCGCTCGCTGAGCTTTTAGAGGAACTGGAGAGGGAAGATTGATGGCGGAAGAAAGGAAGATCAACGCCATCATCGCGACGGACTGCGGCAGCACCACCACGAAGGTGATACTCATCACCCGCACGCCGGAAGGCAATTACCATCTGGCGGGCAGGGGAGAAGCGCCGACAACGGTCGAGGCGCCCTTCGACGACGTGACGATCGGCGTCATCAACGCCGTGACGGAACTCCAGGAGATCACAGGAAGGAAGCTGGTTGAGAATGGCAAGATCATTCTGGGCGGAGACCCCAACGAAGGCGCGGACCTGTATCTCTCAACGAGTTCCGCCGGCGGCGGCCTGCAGATGGCGGTCATCGGCGTAGTGGCGTCTCTGTCCGCAGAGAGCGCGCAGAGAGCGGCTCTTGGCGCCGGCGCCATCATCATAGACTCCTTCACCTACGACGACGGCAGGACCGAGCAGGACAGAGTGGAACGCATCCGCCACATCAGGCCCGACATGGTGCTCTTTTCCGGCGGCACGGAAGGCGGAACCACGAAGCATCTGGTGGAAATGGCTGAGACGCTTCTGATGGCCGACCCGAAGCCGAGGTTCGGGGAGCTCTTCAAAGTCCCGGTCATCTTCGCCGGCAACAGCGAGGCGCTGCCCCTCGTCACGGACGTGCTGGGCAAAAAGGTCGACCTCATCAAGGTCAACAACGTCAGGCCCACGATGGAAGAGGAGGATCTGAACGACGCCGGCCAGGCCATCCACCGTCTCTTCCTTGAGCACGTCATGGCCCAGGCCCCGGGCTACGAGAAGCTGATGTCCTGGGTCTCCGTTCCCATTATGCCGACGCCTTCCGCTTTCGGACAGTGCATAGCCGCGGTGGGCGAAAAGGAGAAGATCAACGTTTTGGCGGCCGACATCGGAGGCGCCACCACCGACGTTTTCTCAAGCGTGAACGGCCGCTTTACCAGAACGGTCTCCGCGAATTACGGCATGAGCTACAACATCTGCAACGTGGTAAAGGAAGCCGGATTCGAGAACATTCTGCGCTGGCTGCCATTCGAGAGCAGCGTAAATGAGCTTTGGGACATGGCCTTGAACAAGATGATAAGGCCGACCACCATTCCTCAGACAGCAAGGGAACTTTTGATTGAGCAGGCCATCGTCAGGGAAGCGCTGCGCTTGTCTTTCGCCCACCACATGAGGCTGGCCGGCGGACTGAAAGGCATCGTAAGGCAGAGAAGCGTGGCGGAGGCCTTCGAGCAGAAAGGCGCCGCGGTGATAAACGCCGGGGACATGGATCTGATAATAGGCAGCGGCGGCGCGCTCTCGCATGCCCCGAGGCGCAGACAGACGGCGCTTATCATGCTCGATTCCTTCGAGCCGGAAGGCATTACGGAACTGGATGTGGACTCGATCTTCATGCTGCCGCACCTGGGCGTGCTTTCGAGCGTTGAGCCGGACATCGCCTTGGAAGTCTTGCACCGCGACTGCTTGATCCCAATCGCCACCTCGCTCTCCCTCAAGGGACAAATGAAGGACAAGGAAGTCTGCGCGGAGCTGACCATCAACACTCCGCAGGGTGAAACGAACTACAAGCTTTATCCCGGCCGCCTCTACCGCTTCACCGAGACCGCCGAAAAGCTCTTCAGCTTCAAGATCAGGCCCGACAGGGAAGTGGACGCCGGCGAAGGGCCGGGCGTCGAGTACGAAAAGAAGGCGCGCTTCAGCGCCGTGGGCCTTGTCATCGACACGAGGGGACGCCCGCTCGTTCTCCCGGACGATCCCAAGGAAAGGATAAGAAAGAACCGCTCCTGGGCGAAAGCCATAGGCGCTTTTGATATGGAGGAAGACAGCTAATGGGCAACGCCTTTACTCCCGGACTCCTTATCACGCCGAGGACAGCGGTAACGAAAACCCGCAAGCTTCCCCTGGGCGGGCACGCCACGGTCTCCGTCGGCGACATTGTCACGCACGATCAGACCGTCGGCATGGCCAACCATCAGGGGCCGCTGACGCTCGTGAGAGCCGCGGAGATCCTTGAGCTCGACAACGACAGGATGGAGAAGCATCTTTCCTGCCATGTCGGCGACATCGTCGAAAAGGATCAGCTTTTAGGCGAGACTTCGCATTTCTTCGACCTTGTCAGGAACGA
>DFCM01000067.1:0-22113 GCA_002366995.1 bacterium UBP3_UBA3054
GTGGACAGCGAGCACAGCGCCATTTTCCAATGCCTCGCGGCCGGCGGAAGAGAAAGTATAGCGCGCCTTCTGATCACCGCGTCCGGCGGGCCTTTCAGAGGAAAGGACAAAACTTTCTTAGAGAACGTGACGCCCAAAGAAGCCTTGGCGCACCCCGTTTGGAAAATGGGGCCGAAGATCTCCGTCGACTCCGCGACCATGATGAACAAAGGCTTGGAAGTGATAGAGGCCTCGAGGCTCTTTTCCGTTCTGGCGGAAAAGATCGACGTCGTTATCCACCCGCAGTCCATCGTGCATTCGCTGGTGGAATTCCGCGACGGCGCGCAGCTGGCGCAGCTTTCCGTACCCGACATGCGCCTTGCGATCCAGTACGCCCTGACGTATCCAGTAAGGCTGCCCTCCCCGGTCGCGAAGCTCGATCTCGGCGAGATCGGGAAGTTAGAGTTCGGAAAACCGGACATGGAAAACTTCCCCTGCCTGAAACTGGCTTATGAGGCCCTGAAAAAAGGCGGGATCTTCCCTGCCGTCCTGAACGGCGCGAACGAGACCGCGGTGGCCCGCTTCCTCAGAGGTGAGTGCCGCTTCCTGGATATACCGCGCTTCGTGGAAAAGAAACTTAGTGCAACCGTAAATATCACCGATCCTGACTTAGAGGACATTTTAGAAGCTGACCGCTTCGGGAGAGAATAGATCTGAAATGCTGACGCTTGTTTATTTTTGCATAGTCCTGGGCCTTTTGGTCTGCGTTCATGAATTCGGCCATTTCGCCGCGGCTAAGCTCTGCGGAGTTTATGTCGAGCGTTTCTCCATAGGTTTCGGCCCGACCATCCTGCAGTGGAAGGGCAAGGAGACAACGTACTGCATCTCCGTCATTCCGTTGGGCGGCTACGTGCAGATGGCCGGGCAGAGCGACCTGCCGGACGAGGAGCAGAAGGAAGCCGAAAAAGACATCCCCCCCGAGCGTTTCTACAGCGCCAAGACGGTTTGGCAGAGGCTTTGCATCATTCTGGCCGGGCCTTTCATGAATCTTTTCTTCGCCATTCCCCTAGCCATAGCGCTTCTCTGCTACGGTCAGAAGACCGCGCTTACCCCCAACGGCATCATAGTCTCCATGGTGATCCCCGGGTCTCCCGCGGAAGCGGCCGGAATAGAGCCCGGCGACAAGATATTGAAACTGAACGGCGCCGAAATTACGACCTGGAACGCCTTCGTCGACGAGATCAGGGCCAGTCTTTACACGCCCGTCACGCTGACGACGAGCAGGAAAGACGAGAAATTCGAGCTCACCGTGACGCCTGACCTGAACGAGGAGAAAGGCTACCTTGGCCTCGGCATCGCCATGTCCCCTCCCGCCCAGGTCGAGAAAGTCGTGAATCCCGATTCTTCCCTCAAGGAAGGCGACGTCTTCCTTTCCATCGAGGGGCTGCAACCCGAGGACTGCTGTTTCGAGACGCTGTCACAAACGATCCGCCTTCTGCCTGACACCAACGTCGTCGCGACGGTCGCCAACTATCCCGCTTCCCGCATGTCTAATGAAACGGTCCAGCCGGAAGAGCGGAAGATCACGCTGGCGATCGGCAAAAAGAAAAAATGCCAGCTCTTCGATATCGTGAATGTGGAAGGCAGAGCCAGGCTCAGTTTAAGGCCCGGCACTCCGGAAAGTCTCTGGCCTCTTGAAGGCGCGAAGATCCTCGCCCTGAACGACCGGCCGCTTCAGCTTTCCGAAGAGGATTATTTCGAGGCCTGCAATATCGGCAGCGTCACAGCCTGCGTAGCCATAGCCCAGCAGAGCGGCAAATACAAAAGGGAAACGCTCGTGACGTCCCTGGTCTCGCGCGTGGAGTACATGGGCCACGCCGGGATCTTGCTCAAACCCGCTTCCGAAATGGTGAGGGAGCCTTTCCTCTCCGCCCTGAAAAAATCCCCAGCCAAAGCCTGGACGAAGGTGACCGAGACTTTGAAAACGCTGAAGCTGCTCTTCGTCGGGTCATTGAAAGTCAACAATCTCTCCGGCCCCGTCGGCATCGCGAGAATGACCGGCGCCGCGGCGCAAAGGGGCTTCGACGTGCTTTTGAATTTCGTTCTGCTCATAACCGTCAACCTCGGCGTGCTGAACCTTCTGCCGCTTCCCGTTCTGGACGGCGGACACGTGGTTCTGCTTATCGCGGAGGGCATAAGAAGAAAGCCGCTGCCTGAGAAGTTCCTTCTCTGGTACCAGCGCATCGGCCTTATCTTCCTTCTGGCGCTCTTCGCCTTCGTCATGCTGAACGACGTCGGGCGCTGGGTCAAAGACAGCGAGTTCCTTGGCACGCTGCTTGGCAAATTTTTCCATTAAAACAACCCTTTTTCATTATGTCCGAAACCGAGAAAAAACTTTCCTTTGAAAAGGCTCTTGCGGAACTGGAGGAAGTCGTCGCGAAGATCGAGGACGGCTCGCTTTCCCTTAACGAGTGCCTGAAAGAGTACGAGAAGGGCATCAAGCTCGCGACCTTCTGCGCCGCGGAATTGAAGAACGCCCGCGAAAAGATCGAAAAGCTCCAGGCTAAGAACGACGGAACGATCGAAGCTTTGGAGACCGAGATATCAGCCCAAAGAGGCGAGGAATAGAAATGTCCCTTTTGGAAAAAGTGCAAACGCCCGCCGACCTCAGGAAACTTAAGGTCGACGAACTTCCCGCGCTCTGCTCTGAAATAAGGCAGGAGATCGTGAACACCGTCTCCAAGACCGGCGGACATTTGGCCTCGAGCCTTGGCGCCGTCGAGCTGGCGGTCGCCTTGCACTACGTCTACGACACTCCGAAAGACAAGCTCGTCTGGGACACGGGGCACCAGGCCTACGCCCACAAGCTGCTGACGGGCCGCCGCGAGCAATTCCCGACGCTCAGGCAGAAGGACGGCCTCAGTGGCTATCCGACGCCCGAGGAGAGCCCCTACGACTGCTATCCCGTCGGGCACGCCGGAACCTCTATTTCGGTCGCCCTGGGCCTGGCCGCCGCCAGGGACGCCAAAGGCGAGGATCATCAGGTCGTCGCCATCATAGGAGATGGCGCCATGACGAGCGGGCTGGCGCTGGAGGCCTTGAACAACAACGCCGCCAGGGGAAGATTCACGGTCGTTTTGAACGACAACGCGATGTCCATTTCTCCCACCAAGGGCGCCATCGCCAAACACTTCGCGAGACTTGTCTCCAACGTCCACTACCGCCAGTTCAAGAGGAACTGCAAGAACGTGCTCAGCAGCATTCCCGTAGTCGGCGTCCATCTTACGAATTTCAGCATGCGCTTATTGGGCGCGTTCAAACTGCTCTTCATCGTCGACAATATCTTCGAGAAGATGGGCTTCCACTACATCGGCCCTGTCGACGGCAACGACGTCAAGGAGCTGGTGCGCATCCTGAAGGCCCGCTCCACCGAGCAGGTCATGCCGGTAGTTCTGCACTGCCGCACCAAGAAAGGCAAAGGCTACGCCCCCGCGGAAACGAACCCCGAGCGCTACCACGGCGTCGGCAAATTCGATCCCGCGACCGGCGAACTCAAAAAAGCCGAGAAAAAATATCCGACTTACACCGAAGCCGTCTCGAAGACCGTCCTCGACTTGGCGGAAAAAGACGAACGCGTCGTGGTCGTATCGGCCGCCATGTGCGGCGGCACCGGCATGACGAATTTCGCCAATCACTTCCCCGAGCGCTTCTTCGACGTCGGCATCGCGGAGCAGCACGCCGTCACCTTCGCGGGAGGTTTGGCCAGCAGCGGGCTGCGTCCCATCGTCGGCATCTATTCGACTTTCATGCAGAGGGCTTACGACCAAATCGCCCACGACGTCTGCCTGCCCAACGCCAACGTTATACTTGCGCTCGACCGCGCCGGGCTCGTTGGCGCCGACGGCAAGACTCACCACGGCGCCTTCGATCTTTCATACCTCAGGCATCTTCCTAATCTGAAGATCTTCTCTCCGAGAGACGAGGAAGCCGTGAGAACCGTTTTCGAATACGCCCTTAAGAACGATGGGCCCGTGGCCGTCCGCTATCCGAGGAGGACCATCCCCTACGATCTGCCGAAGGAAAACGTCCCCGCCTTCTCAGGCGACGTCACGAAATGGCAGACCCTGAAAGAAGGAACCCTTTGCGCCATCATCGCGACAGGGCATATGGTCTTCCACGCCCTGAGAGCGTCTGAGATCCTGAAAGAAAAATACGGCAAAGACGCGCGCGTCATAGACGCCTGCGCCATCAAGCCAGTGGATACGGAAACGCTCTCCGGCCTCAAGGATATTCCCATAGTCACGATGGAAGACAACGCGCTGATCGGAGGCCTTGGGGAAATGATCGCGTTCCAGCTTAAGAAACCGCTTCTTTCCTTCGGCATCCCGGACGACTTCATTTCTCACGGCACGCTTGACGAACTCTACTCCGAGCTCGGCTGGCAGCCGGAGCAGGTCGCTGACAGAATAGCGGAGGCCTTGAAATTATGAACGACCTGGCCGTTTTCCTGAACGCGCTGCCGGACGGCATCGTCGCTGTCAGCGAACAGCACATCGTGCTCTTCGCCAACGCCGCGGTCTACGATACCTTGGGCGTCCTTCCCAACAGCATGATAGGGCTTCCGCTGAGCGACTGCCTGAAAGACCAGAACCTTTTGATGCAGCTCGACAAGACGGGACACGAGTCTTTCCTGACTTTGGAAACGGACGTCAACTATCCCAGGAAACTTAGGCTCAGGATCAGGATCGTTCCGCTCCAGGAAAAAAGCGGCGAGCCGGATCCTCCCGTCGCCATCATCATTTTCACCGACGTCTCGAGGGAACTCTCCACGGCGGAGGACAGGGAGCGGAATTCCAAACTTGAGACCATGCGCCTCTTGACGGCCGGCGTCGCCCATGAACTGGGCAATCCGTTGAATTCCATCATCATGAAGGCCGACCTTACGGAACGTCTGGTCGCGAAGCTTCCGGATTCGGAAACCAAAGATAAAATCGCGAAAGACCTGGATGTCATAGTAAGCGAGAGCGAAAGATTGAAAAGGATCGTGGAGGATTTCCTGAAGGCCGCCAGGCCCCTTTCCTTCCGGCCGGTCGAGACCGACCTCAAAAAACTCTGCGAGCGCTGCCTTGCCCTCATGGAGCCGGAACTGCACGAGAGCGACATCGCCATCCAGCAGTACCTTTCCCCTGTTCCCCCTGCCCTCCTCGACGATGACCTTCTCAGCGGCGCCGTCATAAACGTGATCAGGAACGCCGCGGAAGCCATGCCGGAAGGCGGACTGATGATCTTCCGCCTCGAAACGGAAGGCGACTTCTTCAAACTGTCGGTAAGGGACAACGGAACGGGCATGAGCGAAGAGACCGCCGAAAAAATGTTCGATCCCTTCTACACCACCAAGCAGACCGGAACGGGCCTTGGCATGCTGCAAATAAAGCGCGCCATGGAAGCCCACTCCGGCACGATAGAAATCAAGACCCGCTTAGGCAAAGGCACGACCGTCACCTTGAAGGCGCCTTTGCGCCAAAGCGAGACCCACGTTCTCGATTCCCCGGAGGCAAAATGAAAAAGGTAATACTTGTCGTCGACGATGAAAAAAACGCCCGCGATAACCTCCGCGAGATCATAGAAGACATCATGGGTCTCTCCATGGTGGAGGCCGACTGCGCGAAGACCGCGGTCGAGCTCATCCGCAACCGCGTCTTCGACCTCATCCTGACGGACCTCAGGATGCCGGGCGAATCCGGCATGTCCGTTTTGGAAGAAGCCCAGAGGATCTGCCCCGAGACGCCTGTCATCATCATGACGGCCTTCGGCTCCGCGGACGAAGCCGGCGAAGCGCTCAAAAAGGGCGCCTACGATTTCCTTTCCAAGCCTCTGCGCGCCGGCACGGTGGAAGAGAAGATCGCCGAGACGCTCAAACTCGATGAAAAGCAGGACGCTCCCGACGCCTTCGACAAGATCATCGGCAGTTCCGACGCTCTGAAAGAAACCATAAAGACCGCCCGCCAGGCCGCGCCGACCGACGCCACGATCTTAATAGAGGGCGAAAGCGGGACCGGCAAAGGTCTCCTCGCGGAATGCATCCACGAAGCCAGCCCGCGCCGCAAAGGCAAATTCGTCGTCATCCACTGCGCCAACACGCCTCAGGACATCCTTATGAGCGAACTCTTCGGGCACGAGAAAGGCTCCTTTACCGGCGCCATCTCGCAGCACAAGGGCAAATTCGAGGAAGCCGGCGAAGGCACCGTCTTCATCGACGAAGTCGGAACGCTCCCCCTGAAAGTCCAGACGATCCTTCTGAGAGTTTTGCAGGACAAGAAATTCGAGCGCTTGGGCGGCAACGAGACCATTATTTCCAAGGCGCGCGTCATCGCGGCCACCAACGAAAACTTAAGCGAGCTCGTCAAAGCCGGGCGCTTCAGGGAAGATCTGCTCTACCGCCTGAAAGTCGTCAGCCTCACCATGCCTCCCCTGAGAGTCAGGAAAGGCGACATCCCCCTTTTGATCGACCACTTCCTCGCCCAGGCCAACAAGGAGACTTCCAAATCCGTCACGATCTCCAAGATAGCCAGGGAAATGATGGAGAAATACTCCTGGAGCGGCAACATCAGGGAACTCCACAACTGCATCGAGGCTTTGGTCATCAAGAATTCCAGCGGCGAAGTCACGCCCCGCGACCTGCCGATCGAGATCATTACCGAATCCGGCGCGAAGAAAGAAGAGAAAAGCTCCGCCGCCCTTTGGGAAAAGCTCGACAAGATGACCCTGGACGAAATAAAGAAAGAGCTGATCGAAAGGAAACTGAAAAAAGGAAAGACGAGAACTCAGATCGCCGACGAACTCGGCATAAGCCGCCGCAGCCTCTACAGGCTTCCCGAAAGCTACGGCATCAAGAAAGGAAAGAAATGATGAATGACGCTCCTCTTATTTCCGTTCTGATGCCTGCCTACAACGAAGGCAGCCACATAAGAGCGAACCTTGAAAAAGTCCGCGCCACCTTAGAAGACATGCAGTCCACCTGCTGCAAGGATCTTCCGGGCGGCTTCGAGATAGTAGTCGTCAACGACGGCAGCACCGACAACACGCAGAAGGAAATTGAAACGGCCGCCGCCAGAAGCGAGACTATCAAATGCGTCGCCCACACGAGCAACCGCGGCAAGTGCGTCGCCCTAAGGACGGCCTTCCAGCACTCAAAAGGCAGATACGTCTTCTTCCTCGACAGCGACCTGGAGATAGATCCTGCCTTCCTTGAACCGCTTTTCGAGAAAATGCAAAAAGAGGACTGCGACGCCGTCTTCGGCAGTAAGCAGCTCGGTTCGAAAAAGAATTATCCCCTGCTCCGCCGCGTCGCCAGCAAGATCTTCTCGGCTTTCGTTTACTTGCTCCTGCCGCTTCCCGTCAAAGACACCCAGACCGGCCTGAAGCTTTTCAAAAGGGAGCTCCTTGAGCGCGTCTTCGACTGCATGCTTGTCAGACGCTACGCCTTCGACGTGGAATTGGCCGCGCTTGCCGTGCACAACGGCTTCAAACTTTCCGAAGAAGCCGTCACGGTCAATTTCCTCGGCCGCCAGGGCTCGCTGTCGCTTTACAACGTCTTCAACATGACGCTGGATATCCTGGCCATTTTCTACCGTCTGAAAGTCTTGGCCTATTACGATTCCTGGGTGCCGAAGCGCAACAAGGAAAAGCCCTTCATCTCCATCGTCATCGCGGTCAAAGCCGACAACCCCTATCTCAGGCAGTCCGTCCAGCGCTCCTTAGAGCAGGATTATCCCAAGGACCGCTATGAGATCATCGTCCTGCCCGACGAAGCGATAGATTCCTTCGATCCTTCCGTCAGAATTATCCCCTCCGGTCCGGAGCTCCCGGCCATCAAGAGAAACCTCGGCGTCGAAAACGCCAAGGGCGAGATCATCGCCTTCCTCGACGACGACGCTTATCCGAGGGAAAACTGGCTCTCCGAACTGGCCGGCAACTTTACGGACGAAAGGCTGGCCGGCGTCGGCGGCCCCGGTACCACTCCCCAGGAAGACGCCTTCTGGCAGAAGGTAGGCGGCGCCGTCTACGAATCGAAAATGATGAGCGGCGGCTACTCCTACCGCTATTTGGTCGACCGCAGGCGCATGGTGGACGATTACCCGACCTGCAACCTTGCCCTCAGAAAGGACGTTTTCCAGGAGGCCGGCGGCTTCCAGACCAACTTCTGGCCGGGCGAAGACACGGAGCTCTGCCTGACCGTCACCAAGAAGCTCGGTTACAACATCGTCTACGACCCGCTGGTGGAAGTCTGCCACCACCGCCGTCATCTTTTCAAAGGCCATTTCCGCCAGCTTACCCAGTACGCCCTGCACCGCGGCTACTTCGTGAAAAAATTCCCGGAGACCTCGCGGAAATTCGCCTACTTCGTGCCCTCCCTTTTCCTTCTGGGAGTACTTATCGGCCCGCTTACTTTCCTTACGCCGAGGCTTTATTTCTTCAGCCTTCTCTACCTCGTCGTATTGGTCATCTATTTCGCGCTCTCTGCTTTCTTCGCCTTCATCCTTCATCCAAAACTCACGCCCTTCACGGTCCTGGGCGTTTTCCTCTCGCACTTAGCTTACGGTTGGTATTTTTTAGTCGGCCTCTTCTCTTCCAGGCTTAGAAAGGAAGAGGAATATCATGCAAAGATCAGGAGATCTCATGAAAACTAAATTTCTGCTGTTCTTTTCGCTTCTTTTAAGCTTGAACGCCTTCGCGTCCCCCGTGATCGATTTCCCCGTCAAGCCGGGCCTTCTTTTGGAAAGCTCCCTGGCCCACGGCGAAAGAAACGTCACCATGCTCATAACCAACACCGGTGACGAGCCGCTCAACATTACAAAGTTCCGCCCCTCCTGCGCCTGCGTGAAGATCTCCCCCAACGCGCCCCTAACGATCGCTCCCGGCGCGACGAACTCGTTTGTCTGCAACCTGGACCTAGGCGGCGAACTTAAAAAAGGCCCGAAGAACTACACCGTCTACATCGAGAGCGACGATCCTGAAAAGTCGGTCGCGAACTGGTACGTCACCGTCCCCATCATACCCTGCGTGGAACTGGACCCGAAGCAGCTGAGCTTCATGGAATCCGACGCCCCGACCCAGACCGTCAAGGTCATACAGCATTTCAGGGAGCCCGTCTCCTCCCTTCATGTCTATTTCCTGGAAGACCTTTTCGGCGAGCCGCCGGACGAGGCCAAAAAGCCCGAGAAATTCCTCTCCTTCCGCGTGGAGGATCCTTTGGATTCCATAACCAACCGCATCACGGTCTTCAGGATCAAGGACAAGACATACTCCCGCTACGGCAACATCAGGATCTCCGTGGACGCCGGCTGCAAGTTCAACGTTCTCCGCATAGACACCCCGAAGTTCCCTAAGCCTCAAAACGAGGCCGAAGCCGAAAAGTGATAAAACTACACTTCCAACTCCGAAAAGGCCTCTTTTTGGCCCTCACAGGGCTTTTCCTGGCCGTTTCCGGGCCAAGTCTGGCCTCCGAGATCAATTTGCGCTTCTTCCATTCGGACTGCCGGGAGTGCGAGGAGACCAAAGAATTCCTGGAAGCCCTGAATGGCGCCTTTGACGAGATCACGCTCCACGACCTTCCCCTGGAGCAGGAAGAGAATTATCTTCTGCTCCTAGCCTTGGAGAAAGACTTGAACTCGGTCAACGAGAAGAACGCCCCCGTCTCGCTCTTTCTCTTCACCAACGCCTTCTACGGCATCACGGCCATCACCAATTCCCTTCCGCCCAAAATAATCGCCCTGCAGGGGCAGGACGTTCCCCTTTACGAACCGGGGAGCGCCAAGGAAGGCGGCGAACTGGCCTCCGAGCGCATGAAGAGTTTCACGCTGACCAGCGTTCTGGTGAACGGCCTCCTGGACGGCATCAATCCCTGCGCCTTCGCCACGCTCATCCTTTTCATCTCCCTGCTTTCCGTCTACGGCACCTCGAAATCTGAGATCGTCGTTACAGGGCTTACTTTCACCTCCGCGGTCTTCCTGACCTACCTGGCCCTCGGATTGGGCTTCCTCAACGTCATAAAAGCCCTTACGATCTTCCCGAAGATCAAATTCTGCTTCGACATCGCCCTCATAATCTTCTGCCTAGTCTGCGCCGCGCTCTCGATAAAAGACGCGATAACCGTAAAGAGAAGCGGCACGGGCGCCAAGGAAAGCGAAGACTTAACTATGAAGCTTCCGCCCAGATTAAGGTCGATGATCACGAAGATCCTCTCTTCCTACGCCGGCAAAAAGCGCTGGCTCTTCGGCGTTTTCCTGGCGGGCTTCCTTGTTTCGCTTCTCGAATCCGTCTGCACCGGCCAGGTCTATATCCCGACCATCAATCTCATCATCAAAAACAATCCGGCACAGGTGACGGCTTGGCTGTGGCTGGTATTCTACAATTCGCTTTTCGCGCTGCCGCTGGTGATATTGACGTTCCTCGCGGCCTTCGGCCTCAGATCGCAGTTCATGCTGAAAGTCCAGCGCAAGGGCGCCTTCCCCATCCGCATCGGCATGGCGCTGCTGTTCCTCTTCATGGCCGCGCTGTTGATAGCGCATCTCCGCTGATTAGCTGATTTCGCCTTCGCGCGAAAAAGCACATATCCCCCGCTCACGGACTACGCGCTCAATTTCTCTACCCCGCCATCCTCCGTGAGTTCGCTTGGGGATATGTGCTTTTTTCGCGCTGCGGCGCTCCACTCAGCGGAGCCCAAAAGAAGTATTTGCCCCGAAGAGAACTCACGGAGGACGCAAATCAAGGCCATGCAAGCGTAGTCCGTGAACGAAGGGGCAAATACTTTTTTGGGCGGAGGTGGCTTACTTCCTGCGGAGGAAGAGAGCGATAAGCGCCAGCAGGCCCAGCGCGGAGGGTTCTGGCACCGCGCGCCAGCCGACGCGATCATAGACCGGATTCACCGGCGTAAGCATATAGCCGTCGACTTCCTGGAAGTCCGGATCCTCGGTGCCCGCCGCGTAATATACGCAGTTGGTCTCTCTCACGGCCGCCGTCGGTTCAAAGGCGCTTTCCGCAGCGCATCCGTAATAAATGGAGTCCTCGATCGCGACCTCGTTCCCCGCTTCCACCGTGAAGGGCTGATAAGCATCCGCTATGAGAACGCTGCCAAAATAAAGTCCGGCGCTGGCGCCCCAGGGCCAGTTGCCGACGTAAACGGCCGGCTGGTTTTCCAGGAAAGAGCAGGAAATGGTCAGGTAGTCGATCGCGCAGCCGCTGACATCGTCAAGGAAAACGGGGCTGGCGCAGTTGGGCGCCAGAACGCAGACATTGCGCGCGGTAAAGTCCGTGGCGCTGTAAACTGAGAAAGGCCTGGTATACGGTTCGTCCGTGCCCTGCAGGCTGTAGATGGCGACGTTCCTCATGCTCATCCCGCTTTTGTTGCAGGCGCAAACAGCGCCCTGCATATGCCAGTTGTAGCGGTAATTCGGCAGCGGCCTTCCGCCCTGCATGATCATCATATCCTCCAGGGCCGCGCCATCCCTTTCCATTCTTATGCCGACATATCCTTCGGGAATTATTATGACGGTCTTGTCCGGGCCGGCGCCTCTAAGCGTGACATTGTCGACCATAAAGCAGAGCGCCGTCATGCCTTCTCCCCAGATGTCGTACTGATTGTGGTATTGGGCCAGGGAATAGTCCCCCGGCGCCAGATTGACGGTCTGGCCGGAGACGACTTCTTCCAGGGCTTTGATCAGGTCGCCGCTGGGATCGTCGGCGCTGGTGCCGCTGCCAGTCGCGCCCGGGGCGATGAACCAAGATCCGGCGTGCCTCTTTTTTATGTGCATGGTGAAAATTCCCTGGGAGTCCTCGCGGCTGTCCCAGCAAATGTAGTAGACCGTTCCGGCCTGGGCGTTCAGGTCATAGGATTCATCCTGAGCGTTGTCCAGGCTTTCCACGACCGTCCTCAGGGTCGAGAAGGAAACGTCCTTTCCATCCAAGGCGTAAACTGAGAGCACGGCGTCGAAGCCGGAGGCTTCATAAGAACCAAGGTCGTCGATCCTGTAGATCCCGTCTTCCGCTGGAACGAACCTGTACCAAACGGAAGCCTTGTGCGCTTTTTTCTCGCCGCGCTCCACCGTCGCCCCGGTGTTGTCGCCCATGGTGTCGCCCAATTCGACCGTGATGGCGTTCAAAAGGTCGTCGTTTTCCAGGCTCGCCATGGTGTGCCAGCCGATGTTGGCGTAGTAGATCTTCGTGGCGCTGAGGATGTGTCCGCCGACCTCCTTAAAGTTGGGATCGTTGACGCCTTCCTCAAGAGAAACGCATTTTTCCTCGCTCAGCGATGCTCCGCTTCCCACGTAACTTTCTTTCGACGCGGCGTAGTAGACGCAGTTGCTGGCAAAGACTTCGACGTTATCCTCGAGGAAAAACGGCCTGCCCGCCCTGTAGAAAAGGCAGTTATTATAACTGATGCCGGTCGAGGCTCCGAGCCGCTGCTTGCTTTGGTAGACCGCGCATTGTCCGCCTTCCTTTCCGCATACGGTCAGGTTTTTCAGAACGTCGTTCTGGCAGCCAAGCATGACGACGGGCGCGGTATGATTCGGGGCGGAAACGGCCAGACGGCAGACCGCGGAATCTTTAACGTTATACATCGTGAAAGGCCGGACGCCGTTTGCGGTCTGCTCGCTTATCACGGCGACATTGGTAACAAAAGCTCCCTCGGCGTCGCAAAGGCACAGAGCCCCCTGGAAAATATCCCGGTTGCCGGCGGCGAGGTTAAAGGATGTCCCGACGGACTTGATCGTCAGGTCGGCCAGGGTGCAGTCGCTTTGCTCCAAACGGAAGCCCGTGTAGCCTTCAGGCGCCAGGATGGTGGTGCTGCCGGGGCCCGCGCCCCTAAGCCCGGTCCCCGCCGTCTTGAGGCAAAGCACCGTGTTGCCAACTCCCCAGCAATCGTACTTGTTGTGATAGTCCGCGATGGAATAGGTGCCGGGCGCCAGAACGACTTCGAAAGGCGGCTCGACGTTGTCCAAAGCCGCCGCCAGATCTCCGGTCGGAGTCTCACGGGTTCGGCCGTCGCCGGTTCCCTCGGGCGCGACGTAGATGTTGCCGGCCCAGCCGGAGCGCAGCAGGAATTTTCCCCCGCCGCTGCCTGAACCGACGGCGATGTAGTAATACTTGCCGGCAGCCGTTATGAAACTGACAGTCTCGTCTTTGCCGGCATCGGTCAGCGGAACGACAATGGTAAGATCGGAAAAATCCGCGGAAGCGGAAGCGGAGGAATATATGGAAAGCGTCGTGTCGTTGCCGTAAAATCCAAAGCTGCCGGCGGTGGACAGTTCTATGGTCTCGCTCTTTTCGGCTTTGAAGCGGTACCATACGGTGGCGCGGCTCATTGTGTCTTCACCCGGCTCGATCTTGGCGAAAGTGTTGTCGCCCGTTACGTTCGTGTTTTTTTCGTAAACGAAAGGACGGGAGAGATGATCGTTAAGGGGGCCGTCCAGACAGTATTCCAGCTTGATATGATCGAGCGAGAGCGTCCCGCCGCCCGCGAAGAAAAAGAAGCGCAGCGTGCTGAAGATATCGGAGGCGTTCTCCTGCATGGTTTCTTTGTTTATCTCCTCCGTCACGCCGTTCACGGTAACGGACTTCAGCCAATGGTGGCCGTCCGTAAAGTTGGCGTAATAATCAAGCGTCAAATCGAACCACTCGTCGGCGGGAATATCCAGCTGAGAGTCCTGATGAGCGTCCGTGGCGCGCAGCTGGTAATGGTCGCCGACCATCCTGAACTGCACTTCCGCGCAGGTTGGGCTCCAGAAACCGAAGTTATGGAATCCTTCGGTCGCGGGCATTTTCATCCTGGCGCTGTACCGCCAGATGCGGTAACGGTTGGATGCTCCTCCGCCCCAGCCGGTAGAAACGGGGTTTTCAAAATCGTAATGGGCGCCCCAGAGACTGTTTGGATGGATCTCAACGTAAGTGTTGCCATCCTCTTTCACGGCCGTGATGCCGCCGTCGCTGCCGTAGCCGTCGCCCCAGCCGTACTTCCCCTTTATGCTGCCCGATTCGTACCCGGAAAAGTCTTCCTCAAGAACGGTCACGAAGGGCTCTATCGGAACGACTGTGTCTTTTCCTGCTTTGACGGCCGCGTGACGGCATTCCTCGTCTACCAGCGGATCGAAAACATTGTCGCAGTTCGTGTACGTGACGGCCGCCCGGGAGGAATTTTCAAACTTCGCCCCCGGCATGAAGCAGTCCCTGACATTGAAGACCCACTGCTTGTCCGATCCTCCTCCCTGTTCGGAGACCGGGATCAGAGTGTTCAGAAAGACGCAGCTGTCAACGTTGACAGTAAAGGGAACGCTGCCGTACCAAGTGTTGCCGTAAAGGGCCGTCTGGTGGTCGAGAGCGTCGTCCCCTTTTTTCCCCGCGATGACATCCCTGTTGCTTTTGAAGGTGCAGAAAGAAAAGTCCATCCTGGTCTTTTTGTCCGCGTCGGCGTCCGGGTCCCAGGTGAAGGGCTTGATGAGGCAGGAGGTCAGAAGCCCGTCGGAAACGAAGGCGCAGTCAATCGCCTTCAGGCTGCCGCCGGGATTGAGCTGCAAAGATGCCGGGCGGATGAGCGCGCCGCTGTCCGGATCCTCCGTTTCTCCCTCGCTTCCCACAATTACGTAAACGTCTTCCAAAGTCACGCTGTCGGCGTCCGCCACTGTCAGAGCGCCCGTCAGACCGTAGTAGGAACCGCCCCAGTCGGTGTTGCCCTTGACGTCCTTGGGATGGCGGATGGAAACGCCCTTTAAGGTCACGCCCGTCCCGGTTAAGTATACGCCGATGTCGTCGGGTTCGTCGCAAAGTATGACCGTCTGGTCGGAACCAGCGCCTATAACGGAAATGTCGGCGGTGTTGACAAGCAGGAAATTGCCGTCCGTCCAGCGCAGATTCTGCATCGCGCCAACTTTCGAGAGCTTGTAGGTGCCGGGGGCCATGTAGACGGCGCTGCCGCTTCCCGCGCTTTCAAGAGCAATGTTCAGCGTGCAGGGGTCGTCGGCGGTCCTCCCGGAACCTTTGCCGTCGGGAGAACAGTACCAGTCGTTCAGGGGAGAATTGAGAGATTCGATCCTGAAAGCGCCGTGCGCCTCGGCGGTATAGGAGTAAACGCCGACGTAATAATCCACGTCCCCTTTGAAGGTGCCGGAATAGGTCTCGTCAATGTTGGTGTCCTGGACGACAATGTATCTCAGATCCTTTACGCTGCTTCCCGCGGCGATGACAAGGCAGGGGTCCAGTCCGCTGTTGTCGTTGTGGACGCTTATCGTCACCAACTGCTTGTAAGGCGTGCCCAGGTTGAACTTGTACCAAACGGAGTGTTCCCAGCTCTGGCCGAGATGTTCGGCCTCGCCAGCCTCCAGCGTAGCCTCCGTATTGGTGCCGAATACGTCCGTTCCGATCGTGAGGATGCCGCAATCGGCGAAGTTGTCGTTCGCCGGCGCAGCCCCCCACGCACAGACCGCCAAAGCAATTGTTATGACTAGGCAAAGAAAGCGTTGCATGTTTTTGTTCATCGTTTGGTAAATAGAGCGTCTTTACAGTTGCTATTTTACCACATTATGCTCTTCTTGTTTTGTCTCGGACGAAAAGTCATGTTCCCTTGGCAAACAGGCTTCGCTAAGTTTGCTTACGGGAGCATGACTCTTTCGTCCTCGACAAAGCCCACGCGTTTGCGTAAGTGCGCGCAATGCACATATCCCCAAGCGAACTCACGGAGGACGCAAATCAAGGCCATGCACGCGTAGTCCGTGAGCGAGGGATATGTGCTTGCGCGCACACCACGCGTAGTCCGTGAACGAAGGGGCAAATACTTCTTTGGGTGGAGCGCAAATGACTGCGCAGCGAGCGCACGAAATAAAAAAGGCTCCCTCCGAAGAGGGAGCCCTTTTTTGCTAGCTGCTAACTAGCGGTTCGGCGTGATCGCTTACTTCCTGCGGAGAAAGAGAGCGACCAGGGCCAGCAGACCGAAGATGGCCGGTTCGGGGACCACGGGGCGGACGCAGGCAATCGTATTCGGAGTGCCGCAGAACACGTCGCCGTTTTCGAGAACGACCGGGCGCATATGGTTGCTCTTGGAGCCTTCTTCGATCGCATACTGCCAGACAACAGTGGCCTCGGCGCCATCGGTGCCATCGGTCAGGAAGACGAGGAAGGATCCGTCGTCGCCTTCGGTCACGGCATAGAGGCCGCCTTCATTGATCGGAACGACGCTGTTGCGAACGTGGCCGATCTTGGCGTCCCAGATGACTTCGCCGGTCTCGGTGGAGATGGCCGTCACGCCTTCCTGGTAGGAAGCGTAGACGATGTCTTCGCCCAGGTTCAGGGCAAGACCGCCGTCGTCGCCGCATCTGGCGGAGAGAGTGGTCGCCCACTTCTTGGAGCCATCAGCGTTGAAGGCGTAGATGACAGCGTTCTCATCGCCGGGTCTGGCGATGGCGAACACGGTGCCGTCGGCGCCGACGATCGGCTCGCGGCAGGACATATTGTCGTCCGTGTCGGCTTCGTCGGTGTCGCCGGTCCAGGCCAGAGTGCCGTCAGCGGTGTTGACCGCGATGACAGCGCCAGCATCCTTGTAGTAGACCTGCGTGCCGTCAGCGTTGAAGCTGACGCCGTTGCCGCCCCAGCCGTCGGCGCAGTCAGCGTCTTCGTAGCACCAAGCGACGGAGCCGTTGGAAGTGACGGCGAAGAGACCCTTGCCGGCAACTTTCACATAGGCTTTGCCGCCGTTGAACTTGACAGCGCTGCTGGTCAGACGTTCGCCGGAATCAGCCAGCTGGCAGATCCAGACGGCTTCCTTGGTTTCAAGGTCGACCTTGCTGAGGTTGGCTTTTTCGTCGCAGACATAAAGGTAACCGGCATCCGTGATGCACGGAGCGCCGTTGTCCCAGCTGGGTTCGGTGTAGAATTCTTCAACCTCGCCGTTCTCAACGTTGATCTTGAGGACGGTGGCGTTGGGTGAAGGATCGTTGGCGAGATAGAGGAAGCCCTCGTACTCGACCGCGGAACCGCAGATGTACATGTCTTTGAAGTATTCGCTCTTCCAGACTTCTTCGAAGCCGTCGTTGCCATCGACAGCGATGGAGCCGGTGCCTCTCAGGTTGTAGCCCAGAGTGGCGGCCGCGAATTCTTCGATGTAGGTGTGCCAACCAATGTTCTTGTAGAACGGATTGACAGCGGTCAGGATGTAGCCGTCGACTTCAGCGAGTTCAGGATCGTTTTCGCCTTCCTCGTAGTAGACGCAATTTTCCTCGACGACATCGGCGTCTTCGTTGAAGTTGCTTTCTTCGGAGACGTTGTAGTAGACGGAGTCGTAGATGAAGACTTCGTCGTCAACTTCGACAGTGAACGGATAGAAGGTGTTGCAGAGCAGCACGTTCCTGAAGGTCAGGCCTTCGTTGACGCCCCACGGCCAGTTGCCGACGTAGACAGCGGGATTCTGATCTTCTTTGGCGCCGCTGACGGTCAGGTAGCTGACCGAGACGTCGGTGACCTTGTCGAAGAAGACGGGGCTGGCGCAGTAAGGAGCCTCGACGCCCAGTCTTTCAACAGTCAGGCCGGTAACGCTGTAAGCGGAGAACGGACGGATCTCGCCGGTCTTCTGTTCGCTGTAGATAGCGACGTTCTTGATGCTCATGCCTTCGCAGTTGCAAGCGCAGATGGCGCCCTGCATATGCCAGTTGTAGTGGTAGGGCATGTTTTCGGGACGATAGGCCTTGACGGTCAGATCCTGGACGGAAGCGCCGTTGCGTTCCATACGGATACCAACGTAGCCGGCGGGAACCACAAAGACGGTCTTGTCCGGACCGGCGCCCTTCAGGGTGACGTTTTCGACCTTGAAGCACAGAGCGGTCATGCCGGCGCCCCAGATATCGTACTGGTTGTTGTAGTCAGCGATGGAGTACTCGCCGGCAGCCAGATTGATGGTCTGGCCGGGGCTGACTTCTTCCATGGCCTTGACCAGGTCGCCGCTAGGATCGTCGGCGCTCTGGCCGGAGCCGGTGGCGCCCGGAGCGATGTACCAGGGGCCTTCGTACTTCTTGGTGATGTGCATGGTGAATTCGCCCTGAGAAGCTTCGTAGCCGTCCCAGCAGATGTAGTAGGTCGTGCCGGCGGTGGCTTTCAGTTCGTAGCTTTCGTCGGTTCCGGTGTTCTGAGACTCGACGACGGTGCCAAGGTTGGCGAAGGTGACTTCCTCGCCGTCCAGGGTGTAGATGGAGAGCATGGCGTCATAGCCGGAGATTTCGTTGGAACCTTCGTCGTCGATCTTATAGAGACCGTCTTCGCTGGGAGCGAAGGTGAACCAAACGGTGGCCTTGTGAGCTTCGTTTTCGCCTTCTTCCACAGTGGCGCGGGTGTTGTCGCCCGGAGTGTCGCCTTCGAAGGCTTCGATGGCGTCAGCCAAATTGTCGTTGTCGGGACCGGCAATGGTGCGCCAGCCGACGTTCTTGTAGGTGGACTTGGTGGCGGTCAGAATGAAGCCGTCAAGCGTTTCGAAGCAAGGATCATGGTCGCCTTCCTGATAATACGTGCAGCCTTCTTCGACGACGTCAGCGTCTTCGTTGAAGTTGCTTTCGTTCGGGCAATCGTAGTAGATGGAGTCATAGATGAAGACTTCTTCATCAACTTCAACCGTGAACGGCATGTAAGCGTTGGCAACGAGGATGTTCCTGAAGGTCAGGCCTTCGTTGACGCCCCACGGCCAGTTGCCGCAGTAGATGCCCGGGTTGTTGTCCAACTTGCAGCCGTAAGAGGTCAGGTAGTTGACCGAGACGTTGAGGACCTTGTCGAAGAAGACAGGGCTGCAGCACTCAGGAGCCTCGACAGCCACTCTGTCAACTTTGAAGTTCGTGACGCTGTAAATAGCGAACGGACGAATCTCGTTGGTCTTCTGCTCGGAGTAGATGGCGACGTTGCTGACGCTCATGCCGGAGCAGTTGCAGGCGCAGATGGCGCCCTGCATATGCCAGTTGTAGTGGTACGGCATGTTGTCGGTGCGGTAGGCCTTGACGGTCAGGTCGCGGACGGACGCGCCGTTCTTCTCCATGCGGATGCCGACGTAGCCGGCGGGAGCCACGATGGTGGTCTTGTCAGGGCCAGCGCCCTGCAGGGTGACGTTCTCGACCTTGAAGGCCAAGACGGTCATGCCGGCGCCCCAGACGTCGAACTGGTTGCCATTGTCGGCAATGCTGTATTCACCAGCGGCGAGCTTGATAGAGAAGCCCGGAGAGACCTGTTCCATAGCGTCAGCGATGCTGCCCATAGGATCATCTTCGGAATGACCGGTGCCGGTGGCGCCCGGAGCGACATAGAGGTCGCCAATGTAGACGTCTTCGGTGGTCAGCTTGATGCCGCCAGCCTGAGCTTCGTTCTTGATGAAGGAGCCGACCATTACGAAATAGTACTTGCCTTCTTCCGTCTGGAACTTGCAGGACTCGTCTCTGCCGCCGTCGGTCAGAGGAACGACTTCATCCAGGTCTTCGAAGGCCGGATTGGAGACCATGGAGGAGTAGACGGCGATCTTGGTGTCGTTGCTGAACTCGTCCCAAGTGCCTTCGGTGCTGAGCGCGACGCCGCCGTTTTCAGTGGCCTCGAAGGTGTACCAAATGGAGTTGATCTGATCCGTGCTTTCGCCGGATTCCACGCGGGCATACTCGTTGTTGCCGTAGACGGTTTCGCCGATAGTGACGGTCGTGGCGCGGGAGAGATAGTCGTTGGCCGGGCCGTCGCAGAGGTATTCCAGCTTGATGGAGTCAAGCTGCAGCGTGGTGCCGGCGCTCCAGAAGAAGTAACGGAAGGTCTTGAAGATATCCGTGTCGTTTTCCTGGCCGGCGGGGAAGTTGATCTCTTCCTCAACGCCGTCGACGCTGATGGAAAGAACGTTGTGTTTCTTGTTGACCGCGTTGGCGCTGACGGTCATGCTGAAGTCGACCCATTCGCCGATGGGGATGCGGAGCTGGGAATCAGTGTAGCCGCCATCCGGACGGAACTGCAGGAAGGTGCCGGAAGCGTCTTTGACGAACTGGCTTTCCACGCACTGCGGATCCCAGAAGCCGATCCAGGGGTTGCCGCCGCCGACTTCCGTGAATTTCATCCTGGCAGAATACTTCCAGGCGCGGTAGGGGTTGCCTGAGCCTTCGGCCCAACCGGTGGCGATGGGGTTGTCGAAATTGTAGTGGGTGCCGGTGAGGCCGGCGGAGTGGATCTCGACGTAGGTGTTGTCACCGTCTTTGACAGCCTGGATTGTGTAGTCGCTGCCGTAGCCGTCGGACCAGCCGTACTGACCCTTGATGTCGCCTTCCGGATAAGAGGAGAAGTCTTCATCAACGATCGTGGCCATGACAGACTGCGGGATGACGCAGCCTTTGCCGGCCTTGACCAGAGAAGTGGTCCAGCCGGTGGTCTCGACCTGAGGATCCATCACAGTGTCGCACTCGACGTAGTTGACGGAGGCGCGGGTCTGTCTTTCAAGGTCAGCTTCGGGCATGAAGCATCTCTTGACAGTGAATCTCCACTGTCTTTCGTCGTCGTTGGCCTGTTCGCCAACGGGGTACTTGGTGTTCAGGAAGATGCAGTTTTGAACATTGACTTCAGTGTCGACGTTGCTGTACCAAACGTTGCCGAAAATGGCGCTGTTGTGGTCGATCTGGTCAGGCTTCGCTTCATGGATAACGTCGTAGTTGCTCCTGAAGGTGCAGCGGCTGAAGTTGAAGTGCACGGTCTTGTCGCCTTCCGCGGCAGCGTCCCAAGTGAAGGGCTTGATCTGGCAGGCGGTCAGAAGGCCGTAAGAGATGAACGCGCAGTCTTCCACAGTGACCGTGCTGTCGCACTTGGTCTGGATGCAGGCGGGACGAATGAGGTAGCCGCTGTCGGGGTCAGTGACGCCGCCTTCGCTGCCGACGTAAACGTAAACGTCTTCCAGGTGGAGGCCGGTCGCGTCAACGGTGGTCAGAGCAGCCGTGAGGCCGTAGAAAGCGCCGCCCCAGGAGTCGTTGCCCTTGATGTCCATCGGATGCTGGATCTGGATGCCCTTGAAGGTGATGTCCGCAGCCATGATGGCCACGCCGACGTCATTCGTCTGGTCGCACAGAATGATGGTCTGGTCGCTGCCAGCGCCGATGACGGAGACGCCAGCGGTCTGGAGGAGCAGGAAGGTACCGTCGGTCCAGCGGACGTTGGCGGCTTCGCCAACTTCGGAGAGGACGTAGGTGCCCGGAGCCATGTAAACGGCATTGCCGCCGGCCACGTTGGCGAAAGCGGTCTTCAGATCGCAGGGATCTTCGGCGCTGTCGCCGGAACCGGTGCCGTCAGGAGAAGCGTACCAGCTCTTGATGGGGACGCTGGAACTGGTGAGGGAGAACTCGCCGCAAGCGTCGGCATTCCAGCCGTAGACGCCGATGAAGTAGTCCTTGTCACCGTCGAAGGTGGCGGCATAGTGCTCGTCAACGCTGGTGTCCTGGGCGACGATGATCTCCATGTCGTCAAGGCTCGTGCCGGTGCCAATCACAAGACAGGTGTCCTGAGAGCTGCCTTCGGTGGCTTTGACGTCGATCGTGACTTTCTGCTGGAAAGACGTGCCGAGGTTGAATTTGTACCAAACGGAGTTGCCCCAGGTTTCACCGATCTTTTCAGCTTCGCCCGCTTCGAGCGTAGCCTCAGTCGTGGTGCCGGTAACAGCCGTTCCGATCGTGTAAGCGGCGGCGTCAGCGACGTTGTCGTTCGCCGGAGCGTCGGCCCACACGTAGGACGCTAACGCGAGCATTAGCGCCAGACAAAGGAATTTTTTCATGCTTTCCTCTTTATTTTGGTTAAAGGTTTGGAATTACTTTTTGGAATAATCCCGTTAATAAAAAATTTGGTTTCTGTGTTCGACAGGACGGCACGGCCGTCACTTATAACGGCTATGTGTCCATCGTCTACATTTTATCAAAAGCAAGGACATAAAACAATGCGACTGCGGCGGGTCCACGTTGCCAAAGTTTAAGCTGCTTTGCTTAAACGATTTACGCAAGAGAAAAAGCCTTTGGGCGGTTGTGGATAACTTTGACATACAGCAAAGGGAAGCCTATATCCCTCGCTCACGGACTACGCTTGCCTTGCCTTGATCTGCGTCCTCCGTGA
>DFCM01000067.1:22193-58553 GCA_002366995.1 bacterium UBP3_UBA3054
CCTCCGTGAGTTCGCTTAGGGATATAGGCTTCCCTTTCGCTTTTAGTAAAACTCTAAACTACTTTTTTCTGATGTCTTTGGCGGGATCGTCCGGATGATTTCGGTAGGCGGGGTAAAAATTCATCAGCGCCGTGTCATGCTTGCCTTTGGGCCGGGGCTCCAGGAATGAGCAGGGCGTCACGACGGCCAGATTCCAGGCTTCCAGGACCGTCGACCCGATGGTTCCAACGCCGCCGTCCCAGAGCGCTCCGGCTCCGGGAGTGAGCGAGGCGTGCAGGCAGGCCGCGGGAACGCTGCCGCCGACCGCGCCGCCGGCTGTCAAAAAGGAGCCGCCTATGCAGCCTACGCAGCCCCCGGCCAGCATGGTCTGGAAAAGTCCGCCCAAGCCGCCGACTGTCACGCTGCCGACTCCGCACAAGGGGTACCAAACGGAAGCGCCAAGGATGCCGAGCCCGGCCAAGGGCGGAGTAAGCCAGCCGCCCAATGACTTGCCGAGGTTATCGCTGACGAAGCGGCCGCAGTCGGAATAGGCTTCCGGCATGTCGTCGAAAATGAATTCGCCGGCCGTCACGAAACTGTCCTTTACAGTATTGCCGGCGCCCCAGAGATTTTCCCTGGCTTTGGTGGGAAAGTAAACGAGGGCGTAATTGGTTATGGTGTTGTTGGCGAAGCGGCAGGAATCCGGGACCATGGCAAAGCAGTTGGAATACCATTCCGAACTGACGTACCTCTTAAGGTAATTCGTGCAGGCGTGGGAGGACGCCGCCTTGAGAAGATCGGCGCCGCCTTTGAATCCGGGGGCGAAAACGACGTCATAGGTGTTCGATTCGGAGTCCCAGACATAGCCGTACATCACATAGTCGAAATGCTGGCCGGGAGAAAGGAAGATCCCTTTGTCGCTCTTGGGAGCGTGTCTGGCGAAAGAGGAAAGGGTGCAAAAGAATGTGAGGAGAATTAGGGAAAAAACTTTTTTCATAGTTACCTCCTTATATATAGAGAGTAGATAGGTTCGGTAATTCAGTTGGACTTGCTGATGATGTAGTTCAGCGCGAAGGCGCCGGAGACTTGATTGTCGGCGTTGAACTTCGTGTACTTGATGCCGCAGTGCGGATCCGGGCTGACGGAAGACAGCGCTTTGATCACGTTGTAGGTGAAGAAAGTCAGCGCGACAAACGCTATGAGAGCGGAAGCGATAACGATCATTTGACTTTTTTTCATAACATCCTCCTTTTGGGTTTTAGACGTTTTCATTTTGTTCACCACCATTATATCATAAACTGGTAAATAATTTACAAGTCAACTATTTTATGGTAAACAATGGGCCCGGGATTTTGTAGTATAAATAGTTTAGCTAAAGAATGTTAAGCCCGTGAATAGGCTTCCAGCAAGCGGGGCTCTCCGTCCCCTTCCCAGGCCAATTCCCGACTTCTGGCCAAAGATCTTTGGCTTAAAGCGTCTCTAAGTTTGGGAGAATTTCCAAGCGTAATTATTCCTTCCGCCAGCGCTTCGGGACTGCTCGGCTCGACGTAATACGCGGCGTCTTTGCAGGTGGCGCGGTGCTCTTTCAGATCGAAAAGCACCTGCGGCAGTCCGGCCGCCATGTAGTCCAGAGTCTTCAGCATCGTGGAGTTGTCGTTCATCGGCGTCTTGGGATCGGGCGTCACGCCGATGTCGCTTGCCAACAGTATTTCTTTCGCCTGCTTTTTCTGGACGAACCCTAGGAATTCCGTTTCGTGTTCTATGTTCAGTTTTTTCGCCAGCGCTTTCAGATTCTCGAACTCCGGGCCGTCGCCCAAAAGTTTAAGCGAGACTTTCAATTGTTTTTCCTTCACGACCGCCAGCGCTTTCAAAAGGATGTCGACGCCGTCCTGGCGCGCCATCACTCCGATGTAAACGAGCCTCAGAACATTCGAACCAGTCGCTTCCCTGTTCTCGATAAGCTCTTCCCTTTTCAGTCCGGAGCGCACGACGAAACTCTTTTCAGGAGCTAGGCCGTCCCTTTCTAATTCTATGCTTTGGTAAGACGCGTTCGTGGCGAGAACGATGTCGGCGCTTTCAACAGACTTCCTCTCAAAGCGGAGAAGCAGTTTGTAGAAGACCTTGAAAAGAAAGCCGAGCTCTTCATAAGAAGCAGCGTTCCTTTTGGCCAGTATCAGTTCCGGGGAAAGATCGTGATGGTCGAAAACGAGCTTCACGCCTTTCTTCTGATAAGGCTTGGCCAGAAGGTAGAGAAGGTCCGGCGGGTCGCAGACGTGAATGATCTGGAAAGGCTTTTTGGCGTAAACTTTTTTTAGTATCGCCCGTTCCTTGAGGAGCGCCTCGGCGTATTCCCAGGCGTAGCCTAGCCAGCTTTTGGCCTGGTAAAGCTTGTGCCTTATCATCAGAACGCCGTCTTTGCGGTAGACGCCTTTGGGCGCCCTTTCGTCGGCGGGCGAAACGACGGTGACTTCATAGCCCTTGCTTTTCAGAGAAGAGGCTATGAGCCAGACCCTGTGGTCTCTGGGGACCGGCAGGTTTTCGACCACTATGACGACATGCTGTCTTGTCATTTCAGATTTTTTATCTTAAAGCCGCTGATCAAAGAGTCCTGGCCGATGCAGTTCGTCTCTGTCGCGATGACGCTGCAAGGCTCGCGTTTGCCAAGATGCGTGGAATAAAAGCCCAGGGGCATGTTTTCGTCCCCCATTATGAGCCTGACGGAACGCACGTCGAAGAATTCCACGCTTATCTCGAAAGTCGGGCCCTTTATTACAAATTCCTTGGCACTCTTCTGGACCGCTTCGCACTGCGGTGAAAGATGGAAATACTGCCTGGCGGTCACGCCGTCGCAGCCTAAGGTCTCGTCTTTCAGAGTCAGTTTTCCCTCTTCCGTCTCGAAAACCAGCGTTCTTCTGTGAGTGAGTCCGAAGCGCTTCTTGTAACCGTAGTGGCGGGCGGAAAGATCGAAGCCAGTTTCCGTCATCTTGTCGCTCTCAATTTCCACGCGGTAATTGTTCTTCCACATGAAGGGCCCAAGACTTTTGCTCTGGCTCTCGTTTTCAGCCGTCATGGTGTTGTGGGCCGCGGTCGAGCGGAAATATTCCCGCCATTTTCTGTTCTGATGATAGTTGCCCGTGCCGGGGTCTATGAAGACCGGAACACCGTTCACGCTCATGGTGAAGGAGAGCGCGTCGGCGTGACCGTGGGCGGCCAGAGGACCGTAGCCCAGAGGAGCGGTGATGAAGAAGATTTCCACTTCCGCGCCGTCGCTTGTCTTGCCCTTCCAGAACATGCCGGCATCCTTGCTGTAATGGACGCGGTCCTCCGTCTGAACTTCCGGGGCTTTTTTCATGACATACCACTGGTAGTCTTCGTCTATCTCTTCGCTTTCGGAAGCGGAGTCGGCAGAAAGCGCCAGCGCCAGTTTTGTCACGTTCTTATAATACGAGCCGTCCCTTATGATCAGGCCGGTAGCCGCCGCCTCGTCGCTGTCGCCGTACTCGCCGCAGAGTGTCATCATACCGTTCGCCCTGGCCATGAAGAGGCCGGCAGCGTTCAGCGTTTCTTTCGCTTTAGCCAAAAACTCAGAGGAAACGCAGGCCGCGGCGCAGAGCAGCTCAAGCGAGAAAGCGTGATAGGAATAAGCCGCCTCAAGATTGACGCCCTTCTTCGAGAACTGCGCTTCCGCTTCTTTTGCGAGCTCTTCCTCCCAGTTCTCTTTCTCCTTGGCGAACAAGGCGGGAAATGTCTTTTGCGCGGTGAGAAGCGCTGTTAGCTCGGCCAGCGCGTGATTGTTGGCGCTACTGAAACGCGAGCGGTTGAACTTCACGTGCTCGTAATGCTGCTTGACGACCGTCAGGAAAGAAAGCGCGAAAGCTTCCGTGAAACATTTCGGCAATTTGAAAGCCATAAGGCGGTAAACGTGGCACCAGACGAGAAGGCGCATGGCGACTTCCATCGCGGTCGTCCAGGGAAGCCCGAAGGGATAAGCGCACTCCTTCTTGAAGCTGTTCAGCTGCGAGATTATCTCTTCGGCGTATTTTTCGTCTTCCGTCACCGCGTAGGCTTTCGCCAGGTCGATAAGGTGATAGTGGCGGTTCAAAAACCAAATGCGCATTATGGAGAGCTCGTCTCCGAGCTCGCGGTAGTTCATCTCCAGAAAATCTTTCCTGGGGGACTGCTTGCCCGTCAATGGATCCCTCAGCCAGAAAAAGGGAGTGGTGAGCGTCATCTTCTCGCCGAAAAGCTCAATTTCATGCCTTAACGCCGCTTCTCCCCTGGAAACCGCTTCCTCCCTGATCTTAGAGGAGACCTTGGGCTTCGCGCCGATTTCCGGCGCGTTTTTCCTAATTTCTTCGCTGGCAACAGAAAGCGGTATCTCCCGCGTTTTCGAGAGGTCGGGCTGGTTAACAAGAAGGTCCAGCCGCCAGAACGTTTCTTTCAAAGACATTTTTGAAAGACGGTCGAGATACCAGGAGAGTTTTTTCCTATCCATGATTTTCCTTTGCTATTTTGGAGACCACCGCCCGGAATTTTCCCCTGGCCGTGCGGGGCAAAAACGACCGGTAGGTGAACTGTATGGCTATGTCGGCGGAAGTCCTTTCCGTGAATTTCGCGCGTATGATCTTTTCGTAAGACTGTTCGTAATGGACGTCCGGGACGATCACTATCTCGGTGTGATAGAGGTCGTGCTGGATTATCTGGGCCGCCACGATGTGCGGCACCGCTTTGAAGACGTGGTCCAATCGGCCTATCTTCCGTCCGTCCGGCAGATGGAAGAGGTCGTCCTCGCGGCCTATGATCTGGCGGCAGCCCGGGCCCATGGCGCCGCATTCGCAGCGGTCTTTCCAGCCGAAGGGGCCTATTGCGATGTCGCCCGTCTGGTAGCGGATGAGCGGCTGGGCGTCGTTGATGAAGCTCGTGGCCACGATCTCGTAGCGGTCGTCGCCCAGGGGCGCGTATTCCGTGAAGCCGTAGCTCGTGTCCTCGTGGTAGCAGCCCGCCTGGCAGGTCGTCATCCAGCAGACTCGCTCAGCCATGCCGTACTGCACGTGCACCGGCCCTATGAATTCGCTGATGAGGTCGATCTGCTCCTGGCTCACCGTTTCGGAAGCCAGAAAGACCGCCTTCATGCCGAAAGGCCTCAATCCTTTGCGCCAGATGTATTCCGCCAAAATGTAGGCAGAGCTCGGGTAAGCGCTCATGAAGATGCTGCCGGAGGAACGGATCGTGTCGATGTACCAGGGAAGCGTGGCGTCCGACATATGGTAACTGGAAAGCACCCATCTGCGGCCGATGAAATCGTGCACGCCGAAGGGCGGAGTCTCGCGCTCCTGAGGAACCACCAGATCCCCTCTTAATACGATCATCGGCCAGCCCGGGCGCCAGCCGGCCTGGCAGTACCAGCTGAAGAAGCCGGCCTCCTCCCTGGCTATGGAGCGCAGGCTGCGCCTCAGCTGCAGGGGCGTTCCCGTCGTGCCGCTCGTGTGGGCGGCCACTGTCATTTTTTCCCCGGTCAGGAAAAGTTCCGGGCGCGCCCGCAAAGCTTCCTTTTCCAGGTAAGGCAGAGTCTTCAAAAAATCGATGGCGTTCTGCCTGCCCTTGAAATTCGAGAGCATGTCGCGGTAATAGACGCTTTTCTTGGCAACCATAAGAGTGTGGGCCAGCTTTGAGATCTGCTCCACATGCCTGGTCTCCGGATCCAGGTCGCGCCACTCAGCCAGTTCGTTGACCTGACGGTGGAACTCCGGATTGCGTTTGCCGAAAAGGCGCCAGAGCATCTTAAGGTTGTAGGAAAGCGTTCCCATTCTCTATTCCGCGAAATTTTCCTTTTCCACGAGCTGGCAGAGGTAGTGGTAGATCGGCAGGTGGTATTCCTGGATCTCAGGGGTGGAATCGGACGGCGCCTTCACGACGATGTCGCAAAGGGAAGCCATCTCTCCCCCGCTCTTGCCGGTCAAGCCGATTACCTTGACGCCTTTGGCCTTGGCGGCCATAATCGCGTAGATCACGTTCTTGGAGTTGCCGGAAGTGCTGATGGCGATCATGGCGTCGCCCGCCTTTCCCAGGCCGTAGATCTGCTGGGCGAAGATCAGTTCCGGCGCCACGTCGTTGGCGAAAGCCGTGCCCAAGCCTACGGAATTGACAAGCGAGACGGCCGGGATAGCGCTCTGCAGATTGCAGGCGAGGTAATCGCCCCTTTCTCCGTAAGCGGAGAGGCGTTCCTTTTCCTCGCCCGACAGCGGGCGTTTCTTAAGGAAGCCCTTCATCAGTTCGCCGACGATGTGCTCGCAGTCCGCGGCGCTGCCGCCGTTGCCGCAGCAATAAATCGTCCCGCCGCTTTTAAAAGTTTCCTTCAAAGCCTGCGCGGCTTTCTCTATGTCTTCTTTGCAGCAAGTAAGCGCGGGATAGCGCTCGTAGAGGAAATAAGGGCTTTTCATTTTCTACCTCTCTTTTTTCCTGTGAAACCTGATCTGCCTTTGGAAAAGGACGTTTTCCTTTCCGGGCGGAAGGATCTTTTGCCGCCGCCCTCGCCTTTCCTGCCTCTGATGTCCCTGGCCGGTTTGCCCATGCCGTAGCGCTCTTCGTAGCCGCCGTACTCTTTCTTTTTCGGGTACGCCCTGCCTGTCAAGGCGTTCCTGGCCCTGGCCGGGCGCTTGAAGCCGGGCTTCCTTTCAAAGCGTTTCTCTTCGCCGTCTTCCTCTTTCTCTTTGGGAAGCACGGCCACTTCGGATTCCAGTTCCTCTTTCCTCACGGTGCGGCGCTCGCCTTTCTTCCGGCGGTTCGCGAAGGCTCCGCGGTAGTTCTTCTCTTCTCCTTCCGTTCCGGGGAAGAAGGAGACTTTTTCCTCTCCCTCTTCGAACATCTCGGAGGAATAGTCCTCTTTTGGTTCTTCTTTAGCAGCCTTCGGCTTTTCCTTCTTGGCGAAGGCGCTCAAAACGATCTGCGGCTCCTTCCTCGGGCTTTTTCGGTTCGCCGATCTCAAAGCCTCCGCGTGACGGACGAGCCCGGCGCGCTGGAAAAGTTCGTATTCCTCTTCGAAATTCAGTTCCCGCCAGGCGCCGACAGGCAGCGAGCCTAAGCGGACGTTCTCTATTCTTATGCGGTCGAGCTTCGTAACTTCCGTTCCGACTTTCTTGACCATTTTGCGGATCTGGCGGTTGCGGCCTTCCCTCAGGATGATCCTGAAACGCCTGGGCCCGACTTTCTTTATTTTGCAGGGCGCCGTCTGGACGCCTTCCAGCTTCACGCCGTGCGCTAGTTTTTCCAGCATGCCTTCCGTCACCGGATCTTCCGTGTCCACCACATATTCCTTTTCATGCAGAAATTTCGGGTGCATCAGACGGTAGGCCAGCGTTCCGTCGTTGGTCATAAGCACGAGGCCGGTGGAATCTTTGTCGAGCCTGCCGACCGGGAAAAGCCTTTCCTCACATTCCACAAGATCCTTTACGGTCGTTTCCCCTTTCTGCAGGCAGCTTGTCACAATGCCGTAGGGCTTGTTCAGAATTATGTAACGCAGCTTCTGCGGCGTTTCGACTACTTCGGAGTCGTACTCGACAAGGTCCCTGTCCGGGTCGACTTTCGTGCCCAGGACCTTTACGGTCTCGCCGTTGACTCTGATCTTCCCGGCGAGGATGTGCTCTTCGGCCCTGCGGCGCGAACAGATCCCTCTTTCGGAAAGATATTTTTGCAAACGCATCAACATGTATGTTCCTTTAAAAAAGCGATGCCGCGCTCGATATCCGGTCGCGACGACACATTGTATACTTCGGTAAAGGGAAGCTCCCAGTGGCCGTAGGGGCCTAAGAGAAGCTCCGCTTTCGGCAGAAGCGCGGCCAAACGCATCAGCCATTCCTCCGGGACCTGGCGGTCTCTGGCGCCGCCGATCAGAAGGATCGGCATGTCGCTAAGATGCCTGGCCGCTCTTGCTACGTCAACGTCTTCCGCCAGCACGCCCTGGAAGCGCTTCATCAGGTAGAGCGTAATGAAAGTGCTCGTCCTGCTCGGCACGTGATAGAAGGCCTTGGCGTAATGCCTCAGCACCTGGTTTAAGCTGACGAAGGGACTGTGCGCGATGACCGCCTTCACGCAGCCGCCCCTGGCGGCCGCCAGAAGCGAGATGGTCGCCCCCAGGGAAAAGCCCCAGTAAAAGATCGGGCTGCCTTCCGCCAGCTGCGATTTGACGTAGTCGGTGATTATCAAAAGATCTTTCGTTTCCAGATACCCCAGGGTGCAGGCCGCCTTGTCGCTGCCGCCGTGCCCTCTGAAATCGTACATCAGAAGCGAATAGCCCTCCTCGACATAGGGCCTCAGGTACGTGAAGGCGCTGCTCTTGTTGCCGCCCAGATTGTGGCTCGCGATGAGCACGCCCTTCTTCGACCTTGAGGGAATGTACCAGCAGGCCAGCTCCACTCCGTTCTCGCCCTTTATCCTCAGGTCGCTGTAAGCGTACCCGAAATCGCCCGGCAGACTGGAGAAAGATTTCCTGCCGGCTTGGCGCGTGATCTTAAAGTAACACAAGATCCCGGGACCGAAGGCCCAAAGACCGCCCAAAAGCAAAAGCATTACTATGATCAGCGTCAGCATGAAGAGAAGCGGTCCTCCTTCCCTATCTCGGTTAGGTAGGCTTTCAAGCCCGCGAACTCATCCACGGCTTCGCTCATGTGGTGCGCCATGTGCCCTTCCGCGTTTACGAGAACGTAGTCCTCGAAGCCCGCCTTGTGAAGGAGCAGGAGCGCCTTGTGCGTCTCCTCGACGTTCCTTTCGTCGCTCGGCGACAGAACGATCATTAAGAGATAGCTCTTTATGACTTCCGCCGCGTTCATGGGCATCTTCTCGTCGCTGAAGCTGTGCAGCGCCGGATCGTAAACGAGGCCAAGGTGCGTGCTATCCACGGAATCGATGAGGTCCAAAGCGGCGCTCAAGCTGTCTATTGCCGTGTCTTTAACGGGCTCTATGCCAAGACAGACATCCAGATCCTCCGCGAAATCCGCCGCGTCGGAAATGATCTCTTTTATCACTTCCATAGGCGCTTCGCCGGGCTTGACCCCGACTCTCAACGAGACGAGCTCGGACCCGACCGCGTGCGAAAAACAGATCGCTTTTTTCAGACAGCTCTTCTCCGCTTCCGGTTCCCTGCCGAACAGCGTCAGGCCGTAGAGGCACATGATCTGGAGCTTGTGGTGCCTGGCGTGCTGCAGAAAAGGAAGATTGCTCCCCGGCTTGAGTTTTTCCATATTGAAAAACGAAGCCGGCGTGACGGAGATCGCCATTCCGTCAAGCCCCCTCTCGCAGGCCTTGTGCACCGCGAGCTCAAGGTCTCCGGAATCCGGGATAAGAAGATCTGTCGTGCAGGCAAGCTTCATTTATTTCACGAAAAAAGTTTTCTCCCTGCTGGCGCCGACGGAAACTTTCCTGATAACGCAGCCCGTCTCTTTCTCCAGGCCCTTCAGGTATTCCTTGGTCAGTTCCGGCAGTTCCTCGTAGCAGGTGCAGTTGGTGATGTCTTCCTGCCAGCCTTTGAATTCGGCGTAGCGGGCCGGCACGCAGTATTTCAGGATCCTGGCGTCCGTCGGGAACTCCGTCAGCTCGTCGCCCTCTTTAAGCGCTTTGCCGTTAAAACGCGTCGCCGGTCCTGTGTAGCGGTAGGCCGTGCAGATCCTCAGCTTCGGCATAACGTCAAGGATATCGAGCTTGGATAAGATGATGTCCGGCCCGTTGACCGTCACGGCCAAACGGCATGCCACCGCGTCGAACCAGCCCGTCCTTCTCGGGCGGCCCGTCACCGTTCCGAATTCGCCGGCGATGTGGCGCAGTATCTTGCCAAAGGTGTAGTCATCGTTGGCGGTCTTGGCCAATTCAGCGCATTCCTCGTAGCTCATGCGCTTGTCGGCGCTCTCCACAGAGATCTGCTCTTCCGTTCCCAGTTCCGTCGGGAAGGGGCCGGCGCCCACTCTGGTCATGTAAGCGGACATGACGCTGTAGATCCTGTCTATGCAGTGCGGCGGAAGGCCCGTGCCGGTAAGGAAGCCGCCGGCACAGCAGTTGGAGCTCGTCACGAACGGGAAGGTCCCGTGGTCAATGTCGAGCAAAAGCCCCTGCGCGCCTTCCAGAAGGATCTTCTTGCCGGCCTTGTAGGCTTCCCTCAGATAGACTCTGACGTCCACGCAGCGCGGCAGAAGCACCTTGCCCCATTCCAGGTAAGACTTGATAATGGCCTCGGCGTTGAAATGTCCGTCAGCGGTCAGCCATTCGCCTCCCCTCTGGTCGGGCAGCTTCATCCATTCCACAAACTGTTCCTTCGTAGCGCCGCAGACGTTAAAGACGTATTTCTCCTTCTGCTCGCAGTGCTTTTTGACTTTCTCCGCGAAGAAGGCGGGATCTTCCAGGTCGTTTAACCTTATGCCGCTGCGGGCGATCTTGTCCATGTAGGCCGGGCCTATGCCGCGGGCGGTCGTGCCGATCTTGTTTTTGCCCAGCGCCACTTCCTGGGCCCTGTCCAATATGCGGTGCCAGGGCATGATGAGGTTCACGTCGCCGCTGATGAGAAGGTTCTCGCAGTTGATGCTGACTTTCGCCAGATCCTTCATTTCCCTTTCGATGAGGACCTGCGGGTCCAGCACCATGCCGTTGCCGATTATGTTGACAGTCCCGGGATTGGCGATGCCGCTTGGCACGTTGGAAAGCTTAAGCTTCTTGCCGTCGAAGACGACCGTATGCCCGGCGTTGCAGCCGCCCTGCGCTCTTACGACGATGTCGCTTGACCCGGCGAATTCGTCCGTGAATTTACCTTTGCCTTCGTCGCCCCAGGCGGCGCCGCAAACACCGATCACCTGTTCTTGAACACTCATGATTATGCCTTAATTATTATTTACAAAGATACTTGGATTATACAAAAAAGAATGCTTGCGGACAAGGTTAAAGCGTCTTATCCAGCGTCAGATAATCTTTCAGGGTGTGGCCTCCCACCGTAGGCTTCAGTTTAAGCGTCACCTTCGAGCTCTTCGAGGTATCCCGGCCGGACAGTTTGCAGTAAAGCGTCCAGAGGTTCTCGAGCGAATTGCCGTTCAAGACCTTCGTCGGGTCTACGTTAGCCTGGATGGTCGCCCTGCTGGTCGCGTTCGGCTCGACTTTTATGGTGTCGTTGTTGATCCCGCTCAGCATCTCCACATCGTCCAGGAAAAGGATCCAGTCCATCTTTTCCACGCTGGCCGTGCCGGAATGCGGGTTCTCGATGTCGACGAGCGTGTTGAAAGTGAGCTTCGTGTTCTTGTCCCTCAAAGCCGTCAGGATGTTGATGGAGTCGGTCAAGGTCAGAGACGTCGGGCTCTTGAGCTTGTCGAGCTTCACGCCGGCGTAGCTGAAGCCGTCCAGCCCGGCGAAAGTGTAATTGCACTCCTTCACGGTGTTGATGGAACTGAAGACTGAGCAGCCGCTCAGAAGAAAAGCTGACGCAAGGCAGGCTAAAAAGACGGCCCTTTTCATAAGTTTCTCCTTATTTCTGTTGTTTTATTACTTATTTTAGCAAAAGGCACGCTTGACTGGGAAAAGCGAAAGATGTAGAATAGGGGTTGTATTTCCACCATCTTTTAACCAATAAAAGGAGATCACCATGAGATATCTGTTACTCGTCCTCGTTTGCCTCCTGGCCTTCACTGCCTGCAAAAAGGAAAAGACCCCCGGCCAGAAACTCGACAACGTCATCAACGCTGTTCAGGGCAAGTAATCTTATTACTTCCGCGGGCGTAATTCAGCGGTAGAATGTCAGCTTCCCAAGCTGAACGTCGTGGGTTCGATCCCCATCGCCCGCTCCAGAAGCCCTAATTGGCAACAAACAAAAAAAGACGCGTATCTTGCGCGTCTTTTTTTTGTTATAATTGGGTAAATGATTGATTTCACCTAAGCAGGGAGTTTAACCATGAAAAAGATCCTAACCTTACTCATCCTCTTCAGCGTCGGCCTTGCCATCGCTGACGATATCCAGACCTTCAAAGGCAAATTCTCCAAAAACCGCCAGGAAGAAGTGGCCTGCGTCGTCACCGTCATTCCCGGCACGGACGGCAGCACCTTCCAGGTCGTGACCGCGGAAGCCGAGCCCCAGACCTACTCCTTCAAAGGCCAGGTCTCTTTCGGCAGCTTCATCGCCCAGGACAAGGACGGCAAGACCGCTCTGGTAGGAAAACTCGGCAAAGACAATTTCAGAGCCTCCATCGTCGACAAGGACGAGAACACCCTGGCCTGGATCAGGACTGGCGAAGGCGGACACAAGAGACCGGAACCCCCGGCCGCTCCCGCCACCCCGGCTGCCCCGGCCGCCCCGGCGAACGAAGTCCAGCCCGTCCAGGCTCAGCAGACTCAGCAGGTTCAGCCTGAGACAACGGTTCAGGCCGCTTCCGTCGAACAGCAGGTCTACAAAGGCCAGTACATCGACGACGACGGCGAAGTCAAAAGCCTGACGCTGACCGTCGACTTCACCAACAAGGAGACCGGCGCGGCCCGCTTCACGCTCCTCAAGACGGAAGCCGACGGCGACACCGATTCCAGCCTCTACGAAGGCACCCTGAAGAACGGCACGTTCTCCGCCAAGGAATTCCACCACGGCATCGAGCTGACCCCCGACAGCATCAAAGGCACCGTCGTGAACGGCAACCTCCAGGGCGCCAAATACGACGACGGCTTCTTCAAGGAAGCGACCTTCAGCGGCAAGCTCCAGGGTTCCCCTTCGACGCTGCAGAACGTCGTCACCAAAGGCGAAGCCATCAAGGAAGCCATCAGCGACCCCAACGCCTCCTTCTCCCAGGTCCTGCAGAAGGTCGCCGCGGCTTTGCAGAGCGGAGACTACACCTACACCGGCAAATACATTGACGACGACGGCGACGTGGACAAGCTGACCGTGAAAGTCTCTATCGCCCAGAACGGCCAGGCCTCCTTCACGCTCATCAAGACCGAATACGACGGCGACAGCGACACCGACTTCTACCAGGGCACCGTGAACGGCACCAATTTCACCGCCAGCGAGCCCGGAGAAAGCACTCCCGACGTCATCAAGGGTACTATTACCCCCAGCGGCATAAAGGGCGTCTATCTGGACGACGGCCGCAAACAGGAAGCTAGTTTCGAAGCTACCAGATAATTTCCGTTCTTTTTAATAATTGAGACCCTTGACCGCGGGGTAGAGCTTGCGGAAGAAGGCGTAGCCTTCATCGTACTTTTCCATAAGCTCCCCTTTAGGTTCGAGGGTCTCTTTTATTTTGACTATGCTGTCGGTCGCGGCGGAAAGGTCTTTGAAGTGTCCGGCGGCGACGGCCGCGAGGATGGCGCCGCCAAGGGCCGGGCCTTCCTCGTTGGCGGGGATCTTGAGCTCCAGTTTCAGGACGTTAGAGAGGATCGCGCGCCAAAGCGGGCTTTTGGCTCCGCCGCCGCAAAGGGTGGCGGAATTAATTTCGAGGCCCATGCCCCTGGCCACTTCCAGGGAGTCCCTGAGGCCGTAGGCCACGCCTTCCAGAACGCTCTGGTACATCTGGCTTCGCGAGGTATCCAGGCTCATGCCGTAGAACATGGCTCTGACAACGGGATCGTTGTGAGGGCTTCTCTCGCCCATGAGGTAGGGCAGGAAGAAAACTTTGTTCTCACCCAAATCTTTTATTTCCGCCTGCTCCCTGGCGTAGTCCTTTTCCCTCAGTATCTCGTCCATGAACCACTTGTTGCAGCTGGCGGCGCTTAGCATGCAGCCCATCAGATGGAAGGCGCCGTCCGCGTGGCAGAAGGCGTGCAGACTGTTCTTTGGGTCCACCAGGAATTTATCGCTGGTGATGAAAATGGTGCCGGATGTGCCAATAGAAAGGTTGCATTTGGAGGGTCCGACAGCGCCGGTTCCCACAGCGGCCGCGGCGTTGTCGCCGGCGCCCGCGGCGACGATGGCTTCGCCTTTTATGTTGAGCTCTGCTTTGATCGCGTCGGTTACTTTCCCCACCGCCTCGTAGCTTTCGTGGAGCGTTGGGAGCTGCTCTGATCTTATGCCGCAGATATCGAGCATCTCCTCCGACCACCGCTTGTTTTTGACGTCCAGCAAAAGCATGCCGGAAGCATCGCTGTAGTCTGTCGCGAAAGCGCCTGTGAGTTTGTAAACAAGATAATCCTTAGGCAGCATTATCTTTTTTATTCTCTTGAAACTCTCCGGCTCGTTATTCTTGATCCAAAGAATTTTCGGCGCGGTGAAACCCGCGAAGGCGATGTTGCCGGTATAAGAGGAGAGTTTATCTTTGCCGATCGTTTCGTTGAGATATTCCGTCTCCTTTACGGTGCGGCCGTCGTTCCAAAGTATGGCCGGCCTTATCACTTCGTCACGTTCGTCCAGGATGACGAGCCCGTGCATCTGCCCGCCGATGCCGAGAGCTTTGATCTCAGGGTCGCCGTGCTCGGAGAGAAGTTTCTTAAGACCCGCTTTCGTCTGAGCGAGCCAGGCGTTCGGGTCCTGCTCGGACCAGCCGGGCTTGGGAAAGGAAAGCGGATATTCCTCGGTGCGCGCGCCGAGTATTCTTCCCTCCTGGTCAAGCAGAAGCAGCTTGACTCCGGAAGTTCCGAGATCGATGCCGACGAACATTTAGAAAGGATTCTCCGTGGGATACCTGTCGCCTTTGGCGCGGTTGAAGTAGATCTCATCCGTCGCCAGGCCCAAGAGCTTGAAGACTTCGTAAAGCACTTTGCCGTTGTGAGAGAAAGTGACGGCGGTGTGGTGCGGGAAATTTTTCTCGATGAGGACGTGGCGGTAAAAGCGCGCCATCTCCGGCACGGCGATGACGCCGATGGAGCCGAAGGAATGGGTGGGCACGTTCAACACTTCGCCTTCCGCCGCGTAGGCTCTCAGGATGGAGTCCGCGGTGCTCTGCAGCCTGAAGATGGTGACCTTGGAGGGCGCGATGTCGCCTTCCAAGGTCCCGTTGGTGACTTCCGCTGGCAGGCTCCTGGCCATGATCTTCTGGTTTCTCATCTCGCAGAAGGAAAGTTTGCTGCTGGCTGTGTTGCCGCAGTGGAAGCCCATAAAGACGTCGTTCCCAGCGTAAGGATATTTGTTTTTTATGGCCGCTTCGTACTGGTCTTGGGGAACGGTGTTGTTGATGTCAAGCAGCGTGACAATGTCGCGACTCACGACCATGCCCAGATATTCGCTCAGGGCGCCGTAGATGTCCACTTCGCAGGCCACGGGGATCCCCTGCCTAGCCATGCGGCTGTTGACGTAGCAAGTCACGAAGCCGAACTGCGTCTGGAAGGCCGGCCAGCACTTTCCCGCGATGACGGCGTATTTGCGCATGCCCTTGTGGCCTTCCACCCAGTCCAGGAGCGTCAGCTCGTACTGCGCGAGCTTATTTAAGATCTCGGGCTTCTTGTTGCCGTTCCCCAGTTCGTTCGCCATGTCAGCGACGACTTCGGGAATGCGCTTGTCGCCCTCGTGCTTCTTGAAAGCCTCGAAAAGATCCAGTTCGGAATTCTCCTCAACTTCCACGCCCAGGTCGTAGAGTCTTTTTATGGGCGCGTTGCAGGCCAGGAAATCCTGGGGCCTCGGACCGAAGGAGATGATCTTCAGATTCTTCAATCCGACTATTGCGTCGGCGATGGTCTTGAATTCCCCGATTAATCCCGCGCATTCCTCCGCCGTGCCGACGGGGCGCTCGGGAATATAGGCCTTGAGGTTCCTGAGCCTCAAATTGTAGCTGGCGTTCAAAAGCCCGCAGTAGGCGTCGCCGCGGTCGTCAAGCAGCTTGTCCTGCGCTTCCTCCGCGGCCGCGATGACCATGGCGGGGCCTTTGAAATATTTCACGAGCAGCGTCTCGGAAGTTTCGGGGCCGAAGTTGCCCAAAAAAACGATCAGCGCCTCGACTCCGTTCGCCGTGAGGTCCACGAGAGCCTTCATGGCGTCCAGTTCGTTTTCCACCACGACCGGGCATTCATGGATGTAGCCGAATCTTTCTGTGTGCGCTTCGACTACTTTTTTCCTCCTGTTCTCGGAAAGGCTCTTGGGAAAGCAGTCCCTGGAAACGGCCACTATGCCGAGCTTGACGTCCGGAAGGTTGTCGCATAATTGACGCATATCGGTTTTTCCCCCCTGTAAAAAAAGAGCCGGTCAAACTGGCTCTTTTTTGTTTGAATTATTACTGTTGTCTGGACAGGAAACGGAAGCTGCTTTCGCCTATCGCGCCGTCCATCAGCGCCTGACGGTCTACGATGACGTCCTGGGATGTGTAGGACGTAACGTAGTCGCCCTTGCTTTCGTCGTACTCGCCGTCTCTGTTGACGTCGTTCAAGGATTCCGCCAGGATGCGGACTCTGAACTGGTCGCTTCTTGTCGTTATTAGCGCGCAGAGATGGCTGTAGCGCTCGACCGTCATGCCTCTGACGGAGAGAATGTCCGTGATGTTCTTGTAGGGTTTGAGCTCAGCTTTGCCGTTCTGGGCCACGCCGCGGTAAATGTCTTCCGCCAGCTTCGTGCTGACGCCGGGCAGACTGGACAGGACTCTCGGCGAGGCCGTGTTGATGTTGATCTGCCCCATGGTGGAGCAGGGCGTAAGATAAGCGTAGTCGAACCAGGCGAAACCGGAGCAGTCCGCGTCGTGCAGACCGGAAGGCGTCAGCCTTACCTTGATGCCGCCCTTGCTGGAAACATGCTCGGGGCCTATCATGCCGCAGAAGAAGCCGTCGGACTTGTTGGCCTGGAGATGCCTGGGAACGGTGATCTGATAGGGATCGTTGACGTCTTTGTCAGAAACGGAAGTTTTCGGGAATTCTTCGTATTCGCCTTTCTCGTAATTGTAGACCTCGACCTTGATGGTAGCGTTGTGGTTTTCCTCGAGGAACTCCGTCGTCTTGATGGAGTCGTTAAGTCCGAAGATGTAGAGTCCGTAAGGCTGCTTTGTCAAGCCTTTCTCCACCCATTCCCATTCGCCCTTTTCCTGGGGCTGCCTGGTGTAGAACATGGCGGAGCCGTAGCCCGGGCCCAAGCTGAATTTGTCGCCCCTGTTGACGTGCAGCGTTTCCTGGGCGCCTACGGAGTAACCGTCGGGCGTAACGGAAGTGGCCGTGCTGTTCTTGACGACGAAGACCTGGTCTTTCTGTTTGCCGCTGCTGATCCTGAGCTTCTGGCCTTCCCAGATGCCGGGCTCCCAGTTGACGTCCTTGGCCTGAAGCTTGCCGGCGTCGTTTTTCGCGACCGTGCCGAAAGCCGGGCGCCAGCCGCCCAGGTGCGCTCCCTCTTCCTCCGCGTCCATCCTGACGCCGTAGGTCGTGAAGCTCTTGGCGATGGCCTGCATGTAGCGGTTGGCTTCCTGAGTCTTGTTGCCTGTGCCGATGTTTTCCCAGTCGCCGCTTCTTCTTACTTTCCTGAGTTCGCCGACGGTTGCGTAGGGAGAGTTCTTGACGTAGGCTCTGCTCTCGGCCCTGGTGCGGACGTTGTGGTTCTCCGCTTCCCTAAGCGTGCCGCCGATGGTCGGCTTGCTGGTCTTTACCCAGGTGTAGTGGGTCGGGTCGTCTTTCTGCGTCGAGTATGTCATTTCGTTGGGCTTCAAGGTGCCGTATTCAACGGTACGGGCCGCGATCTGGCCGTACTCGTTCTTCATGGTCATGGAGAGGAAGCCGCCTTCCCTGGGGATGCCAAGGAACATGGCGTCGTCGCCGCTCTTGGCGCCGTCCGTGTTCCAGCTGATGCCGGGCTGCGCCTGGATCCAGTTGCTGCCGCTGTAGTGCACAGACTTTCTTATGCCTGTCACGCCGTTGCGGCTGCTCTCGCTTCTGGTGCTGTGGATCTCGATGATCTCATACTTCATCTGGTCGTGTTTCCAGTTCGCGCCGGAGAGCCAGAGCTTGTCGCCGCTTACGCGGGAAATTTTGTATCTGACGCCCCACAGAACGTCGGGCAGTTCGTAGCAGGGATATTCCTCCTTGACATTGTCGCCCCAGGTGCCGTTCTTGGAGGCGCCGAAAGAATAGTCGAAGACGTGGCGGTTGTTCGTCAGGTAGAAGTAGCCGTTGGCCGGGATGACCGGGTTGGGGTCGTCGTAGAGCGAACCTATCCTGGTGTTGAAGTGCGGGGCGCTCTCGATGATGGCGATCTGGTCAGCGTAGTCGCCGGTGTTGATGACGACGCGCCAGTTGCGCAGCGAAATGTCCCTGTCGCTGATGTTGATCAGCTCGACCACGTCGGGACGCTGGATGTAGACTACGTCGAAAACGTTTTTGGTTTTCGCGAGCAGCGACGAAGATGTCGAGGCGCCGTTGCGAAGACCTGTGTTCTTGGCGGTCGAAACAAGGAGCGGAAGCAGCCCGTCCACCGCCCTTACGGCGTCGCCGTCCTTGTAGGGATAGCGTTTCATCCAGACTCTGTCTTCGCCGCCCGGCATCTTCATCTCGCTGCCCTTGAGGTCTTCCTTCCTGAGTTCGACCATCCTGGTCTCGGAATATTTGTTGGCTTCGCCGTCGAGGTCCATGAATTCGTTGAAGCCCTTCCACTGGACGGTGTAGCTCTTGCCCAAGACCCTCGTCATGACCGAGTCGCCGCCCGTGCCGAAGGAGCCGGTGAAGTTCTGGTCGCCGATGAAAGCGTAGTAGTAGAGATCCTTGGGCGGCCTGATGTCATCCTGGATCTGCGTTGGGAAAGCCCAGATATCCTGGGCTCTGGGAACGATGGAAATTACGCCGGCGTGTCCGCACTCCCAGCTCCAGCCGGTGTAAAGGCAGGCGTAAAGATTATCGTTCGTAAAGTGGTTGGCGTTTGCCAGCGTCGTGCCGCAGCCCACGCGGATGCTGTCGCCGGAGTTTTCGAGAATGGGGTACCAGCCGATCTTCTGGTTGCTGTTGTTTATAAGAATTAGCGTGCCGCCCTTCAGAAGATTTTTCGGGATGCCGCCCCACTTCCTGTTTAAGAGCTTTCTGAAATTGCGCCACAGGCCGCTGTAAGCCGGGACCTTCGGCGAATCGCCCAATTTGAGCTGGTAGCCGCTGGAGAAATGCTCGTTCTTGCCGAAGTACAGAACGGCGCCGCCGCTGGCGGAAGACTTGTGAGTTATGGGGAAGGCGTTTCTTATCGTGTTGCCGTAGTTATACCACTTGGAGAAAAGGTGCGCGTTGTCGGTCGGGTCCGAGCCCAGAAGAATACGGTCGGCCTCGAAACTGAAGGAGCCGTCGTTGGCCATGATCTCGTTGAAGTTCACGGCTTCCACGCCGTACTCGTTGCCGACCGTCGTCAAAACGTGGTTCTCGTCACGGTAGTCGATGACGTTCGCGACCAGGCTCTGCAGCGCCACGGTCGAAGGCTCGAACTTGTAGTCGGAGTTGGCGCGCCTGAAGATCCTCCTGATCTGTTCGCGCTCCGCCACGTTGATGTTCACGCGGTTGTAGATCTTCGAAGTGCTGTCGACGTACATGTCCCTCGTGTGCGTGTAAGTCGTGCCGAGGTGCTTGATCCATTCCGTGGCGGCGCTGCGCTGGCCGGGCATGCAGATGTCTATGACGTCCTGCATGGAAGTGAAGGCCATATCGTCCCAGCGCGGCTTGTCGGGCATGAATTCTTCGGCCTCGTCGAGACCTTCGCCCGCTTCGTCAACTCTCTGGTTGGCGTTGTTGTCGATCTTGTCGCTGGCGAACAGCGGAAGGTTGTAGTTGTCGTCAACGTTGGCCTGGCCAGGCTTCGCGTCGCGGCCGTAGCGGTATTTTATAAGCTTCTGCGTCGCTTCCCTTGAAAGCGGCAGTCCTTTGCCTTCCCTTGTCTGGCCGTCGGACAGGATCACTTCCCTCGTGGAGAAGCCTTCGTTTTGATCGGCCGCGGAAGTTCCGGAAGCGATGTTCACGTTGATCTTCGAGGCCTCGTCTTCTATAGCGACGGCGTAGCGTCCCTGAATGTTACCCGCGTTGTCCTTGACGTAGAACCAGCGTGAAGGAGGAACCGCCGGCAGATCCTTGGAAGGAGAACGGGAGAGCGCTTCCGATATGTTCACCTGGTTGGGCGATTTCGGATCAGCCTGAAATTCCTTGCACCAAGGCTCGTCCGGAGAATCCCAGCCCGGCGACGCGTAGACGTCCTGACGAAGCACGCTGAGCGCGTGCTCCAGCGCCGACTGGGCGAGAAGATCCGACTGCGATTTGGCCAGCGTTGTCACGCTGGTCTGGCTTTCCATTGTCATGAAAGCCGAAAACGTCGCCGCCAAAAGCGAAAGGACCGTCAGCACAGTCAAAACGGCAAGAAGCGCCACGCCTCCTGGTTTTTTCGTAGCAGTACCTTGGCTTCCGATCATGTAAAACCTCCATATTCGTATCATATTGATTATTTTATCAAAAACATCCTTAACTTTTCTATATGCCCGACAGTTCTCCTTCCAAAAGCCCCTGTTTATCGCTGTTTTCGGCTTCTTATGGGGGCCGATTCCGCCTTAGCAGAGGGTTCGCGGACGAGATATTGACATAAAGCCTTGATTTTATGTATAATTACGCCAGTTAAAATTTTTATTACTTTTTTGCGCGCCTTGTCTTACGGTTTGACTAGGCGGCACAAAAAAATCAAACCCAAAATCTGTAGGAGATTTACTATGGCTACCAAAAAAGCTGAAAACCTGAACAAGGGTCTGCTCGTGGAAGAAGTCGTCGCCGCTACCGGTTTGACGAAGAAACAGGCCACCGCCGCTGTCGGCGCCGTCCTCGGCTCCGTCCAGAAAACCCTGAAGAAAGGCGGCAAAGTCGCTATCGTCGGCTTCGGCACCTTCGGCACCAGCAAGCGCAAAGCTCGCAAGGGCATCAACCCCAAGACCAAAGAACAGATCAAGATCGCGGCCAAGACCGTGGTCAAATTCAAAGCCAGCTCCGCTCTGCTCGGCAAGTAATTTGTCTTTTGGCAAAATAAGTGCTGCGGGCGGTCACGTCCGCAGCCTTATTTTTAATTAAAGGAGAAAGCGTCATATGAAACTTAATCGTGTTTTGTGTCTTTTGCTTGCGGCCCTCGCGCTCTGCGGCTGCGCCACCTCTTCGCTTACCAAAGACGATCTCGCTTCCGCCAGAAAATATTACGTCGGCACTTTGGTTGACAAACAGATAATGGAAATGGACCGCACGGAAAAAGGCGTCTTCGGCGACAAGACCGTGAAGGCCACTTACCTGCGTTTGGCTGTCACGAATGACGAAGGCGTCACCCGCTATTTCTACAACCTTACGGAAAACGAGAGCGACGCGCGCAATCTCCGCACTTATTTCTACAGTCTCCTCAAAGGAGACAAAGTCCAGCTTGACCTGGGCTTCATCGACGCCGGACAAAACGAAGAGGAATTCGAAGGCGTTCTGAAACTTTAAAACAGTTTCGCGATCTTGACAATAAAAAACGGCTCTCAGATGAGAGCCGTTTTTTGTTCACTGATCGAGTCGTCCAACTATCTTTCCGTTTTCGAGCTTCAAGATCCTCTGGTTTCTGCTGCCCCGGAATTTCAGTTCCAGGCTTTTTTCCGCGAGAAGAAATGGTCCGTCCACCAGAACGTCGATCGACTTTAGAAGCCTCGCCCAGTCGCCGTGCGTCCCCTCCTCTATGCCTTTCTGAAGTTCCTCATAGGTGTAGCCCGTGAAAGCCCAGACGTTCTTGCCCGCGGCTTTGACAGCTTCCGCGATCACCGCGGCGGGCTCGGGCTGAAAAAAGGGCTCTCCACCCGACAAAGTCACGCCGTCAAGATAAGGATCGGCAAGGATCTTTTCTATCATCTCTTCCGTCGTTGATTCAGAACCGCCGGCGGGATCGTGCGTCTGCGGATTCTGACAGCCGGGGCAGGCTCTCAGGCAGCCCTGGAAAAAGACCACCGCGCGAAAGCCCGTCCCGTCCGTTATCGATTCGGAAAGAAAACCGGCCAAACGAAATTTCATCTTTTTATCAGACGTTGTGTTTGACGCGTTCCTCGACCTCGGCGCGCTTGGCGTTGTTGAAGCGTTCGAGCGTTCCCACAAGGTAGCCGGTGATGCGGCGGATGCGCTGGAAGTTTCCTTTGCCGTCCTCTTCGCTGCGGCCGCAGTGCGGGCAGGTGTCGCCAATGATTCCGTTGAAGCCGCAGACCGGGTCTCTGTCGACCGCGTGGTTGACGGAGCCGTAGCCCACGCCGTAGTCGTGCATCATGCGGATGATCTTCTCGAAGGCTTCCAGGTTCTGGGTCGGATCGCCGTCCAATTCGACGTAGGTGATGTGGCCGGCGTTCGTCAGATTGTGATAGGGAGCCTCAAGTCGGATCTTGTCGCGCGCGCTGATCGGGAAGTAAACGGGAATGTGGAAGCTGTTGGTGTAGAACTCATGGTCCGTGATGCCGGGCATGACGCCGAAGCGCTTGCGGTCCATCTTCACGAAGCGGCCGGAGAGACCTTCAGCGGGCGTGGCAAGCAGCGAGAAGTTCAGGCCGTAGTCTTTGCTGGCCTGGTCCATTCTGTCGCGCATGTGGCCGATGATCTCGAGGCCAAGGTTCTGCGCTTTCACGGATTCGCCGTGATGCTCGCCGATCAAACTCTTCAAGGTTTCCGCCAAACCGATGAAGCCGCAGGAGAGCGTGCCGTGCTTCAAGACTTCGCCGACCTCGTCGTCGGGTCCGAGCTTTTCAGAGTCAAGCCAAACGCCCGCGCCCATCAGGAACGGGAAGTTCCTGACTTTCTTGTGGCTCTGGATGGCGAAGCGGGAAAGCAGCTGATCGATGACCAGGTCGATCTTGCGGTCCAGCGACTGGAAGAAAACGTCGATGTTGCCGTGCGCGAGAATAGCGAGGCGGGGCAGGTTGATGGTCGTGAAGGAAAGATTGCCGCGGCTGTTGGAAATGGCTTTGGAAGGATCGTAAACGTTGCTTATGACGCGCGTGCGGCAGCCCATGTAAGCGATCTCGGTCTCGGGATGTCCTTCCTTGTAGAAAGCCTTGTTGAAGGGCGCATCCTGGAAGGAGAAGTTCGGGAAGAGACGCTTGGCGCTGACGCGGCAGGCCAGCTTGAAGAGATCGTAGTTCGGCTCGCCTTCGTTGTAGTTGATGCCTTCCTTGACGCGGAAGATCTGGATCGGGAAGATCGGCGTTTCGCCGTGTCCCAAACCGGCTTCCGTAGCGAGCAGCATGTTCCTTACGACCATGCGGCCTTCCGCGGAAGTGTCCATGCCGTAGTTGACGGAAGAGAACGGGGTCTGCGCGCCGGCTCTGGAATGCATGGTGTTGAGGTTGTGGATGAGTGCTTCCACCGCCTGGTACGTTTCCTTATCCGTTTCCTTATAGGCCTTCTTGGCGGCGAATTCCTGGGCCTTCTTGATCTCCTCGGCGGGGAGGCCGATCTTCTGCAGCTCTTCCGCTTCTTTGAGAGTGTATTCCTCGCCCTTTTCGATAGTGGCCGTCAGCCCCTGCTCTTTCAGCGCTTCCTCGACCTTGGTCGCGTCTTCCAGTTTCTGGGAATCAAGAAGCTCTATATAGGTGAGGATGTTCTTGCGGTACTGCTTGGCATAGGTCTTCTTGACGCCCGGAGCCAGGCCGTAGTCAAAGTTGACTATGGACTGTCCGCCGTGCTGGTCGTTCTGGTTCGCCTGAATGGCGATGCAGGCCAGAGCGGAATAGCTGGCGATGGAATTGGGCTCTCTCAAAACGCCGTGGCCGGTCGTGAAGCCGCCCTTGAAGAGCTTAAGAAGGTCGATCTGACAACAGGTGGTGGTCAGCGTGTAGAAGTCCATGTCGTGGATGTGAATGTCGCCTTCACGGTGCGCCTTGGCGTGCTCGGGCTTCAAGATGAACATCTCATAGAACTGCTTGGCGCCCTCGCTGCCGTACTTCAGCATGGAACCCATCGCGGTGTTGCCGTCGATGTTGGCGTTCTCTCTTTTGATATCGCTGTCGCTGGCATCCTTGAAAGTAATATCCTCATAGATCTTCATCAGCCTGGTATTCATCTGGCGCACTCTGCTTCTGTTCGCGCGATACAATATATAGGCTTTAGCGGTACGTACGTGTCCGGCGTCGATAAGGACCTGTTCCACCACGTCCTGGATGCTCTCGACATCGGGGACTTCCTGAATAGTTTCTTCCACTCTGCGGGAAACTTCGGCAGCCAGTTCGGCGGCGGCTTTATCATCCTGGGGGAACCCGGTAGCGGCAAAGGCTTTCTTGATAGCGCCGGCGATCTTGCTCTCGTCGAAAGGCACTCGGCGTCCGTCACGTTTTACGATTTCGCTGATCATATTTTTTCCTTGGATTTGTTGGTTGTCAGTTATTATAGCATTTTTAGGAATGATTCCTATTCCTTATATTGCTTGAGTTTTCCACATTCTTCGGGCTTTTTCGCTTGGTACCACAAGATATTGTGTTTTGCCTCTCAAAAAACCCACAATATTGATTGTGGGCACCATTGTATTACATTCATTTCTGAATGTCAAGACCCCCTTTTAGACCCCAAAACAAGGCGGTTTTGGTACAATGGGCTAACCAAAAAGGAGTGTTTATGAGGATCTCGGAGCTGCTATCTAAGACCGCCCAGACCTGGCCGGAAGTCCCCTATATGTATTATGAGGACGACGTCATATCTTACAGGGAGACCGACGAGCTTGTGGGGGAACTAGCCGAAAAGCTTTCCGCCTACGGCGACTATAAAGGACGCTTCATTCTGCTTTCCTCTTCCAACTGCCCGCAGTTTGTCATCGCCTACCACGCCGTGCTGCGTTTGGGCGGCAAGGTCCTGCCCGTCAATCCCCGCTTGGCCAAGGAGGAATTGGAGTACATCATAAAGGACGCCTGCGTTCCCTTCTCCATCTGTTTGGAAGGCAAGGGCGGCGCCATCGCGGGCGAAGAAGTAGCGAAGATTACTTTCGGCAAATACTCCGTCGTTCTGAAAAAGACTCCGGAGGAACTGATCACGAAAAAGCCGTTCTTCCCCGAGGACCTTTCCAAGGTCGCCGTCTGCATCTACACTTCCGGAACGACCGGACACCCCAAGGGCGCGCTCCTAACTGACGAGCAGCTGCTAGCCAACGCCAGGATGTGCCACAAAGGCTTGGACGCCCGCAGTGAAGGCGAAGTGATGGTGACGGTCCTTCCGCTCTTCCACGCCTACGCCGGCACTGCCTGTCTATTGATGACTCTCTCCTGCCACTCCACGATGCTCATCATAGAAAATTTCCAGCCGCTGAAAGTTTTGGAGGAGATGAAAAAGCACAACGCCACCATTTTCCTCGGCGTTCCCGCCATGTACGCCGTTCTCGCGAACGTGGAGGCTCCGCCGAAAATTCCCAGCTGGCGCATCTGTGTCTCGGGCGGCGCTCCCCTGCCCGCGGTCGTCGGCGAGAACTTCCTAGCCAAATACGGCCTTGCGATCGCGGAAGGCGACGGCCCGACGGAATGCGGCCCCGCGACCGCTTTCAATCCCGTGCACGGTCCTGTCAAGGTCGGCACCATCGGCTTCCCTCTCGAAGGCGTTTCCATGAAGATCGTCGGCAGCGATGATCAGGAGCTGCCGCAGGGCGCCATCGGCGAGATCGTCGTGAAAAGCCCCTCGAATTTCCTGGCCTATCTGAACCAGCCGGAAGAGACCGCCAAAACGCTCGTCGACGGCTGGGTCTATACGGGAGACCTCGGCTTCGTCGACCGGGACGGCTACTTCGCCATCGTGGACCGCAAAAAAGACATGCTCTTGGTGGGCGGCCTCAACGTCTATCCCAGGGAGATAGAGGAATACCTCATGCGCCATCCCGCCGTCAGGGAGTGCGCGGTAATAGGCCGCAACGATGATTTGAGGGGCGAAGCGCCGGTCGCTTTCGTCGCCTTGAAAGAAGGCCAAACTTTGACGGAGCTTGAGATGCGCCAATTCCTAAGGGACAAGCTCGCTGCCTACAAGATCCCCAAGGAACTTGTCATTCTCGACGCTCTTCCGAGGAACCCCACTGGCAAGATCTACAAGCTGGCCCTAAGGGCCGGCTACGAAGACGGAGCCTACAAGTAGTTTGACTTTAATAGGGGTATAAGATACAATTTACCCCATATTTTTCTTGACGCGCCAATAGCTCAGCTGGATAGAGCAACGGATTTCTAATCCGTAGGTCGCAGGTTCGAATCCTGCTTGGCGCGCCATTTTTCTAGGTTTCCCCATTCGCCCGTCTTGGTCGTTTTAAGTTTGCCGCCAATCTCTTCTATGAACAGGGCGGCTGTCGCCGTAAACTTTTTCGCTTCTTCGGGCGGCAGACAGAAAAGCATAGTGGATAGTCCGTCGGCCGTGATCCCGTCGTAAGCGACCACAGAAACGCTCAGAAGGCTCGTTTTGGCCGCTTTCCCGGTCTTGGCGTCAACTATATGGGTGAAAGAGTTTGAGCCGCTTTTATAGAAGTTTGCGTAGCTTCCTGACGTGGAGACGGCGCCGTTGGAGAGAGAGATCACCGACGTTTCATTCTCGCTCTCGGGATCTTTTATGCCTATGTCCCAGATCTTCCCGCCGTCGGAGGCGTAGACGATCTCACCGCCGGCATCTACCAGGAAATTCACGAGGCCGTGTTTTTTCAGGACCGCGGCCGCGCGGTCAGCGGCGTAGCCCGCCGCCAGGGAATTCAGATCCAGGCTCATGCCTTTGGGCAAACGGATGAAGTCGTTGGAAGTTTCCACCTTGTCGAGTCCGGTCACGCTCAGCGCTTCCTCTATCTCTTCCGCCGTCGGTTCTTTTTTTATTCCCTCCGGTCCGAAGCCCCAGAGGCTGATCAGTTTTCCGGCGGTGGGATCGAAGCGTCCGCCCGAAAGCTCATGGAGTTCTTTGGCTTTTTCCCACATGGGGAGAAGCACGGGCGAGAGTTTGTGCCACTGCCCGTCATTCAAACTGTTGATCTCGCTTTCGGGGATGAAGCGGCTGGCGGCCCGCTCCACCTCGTCGATGGCCGCAAAGGCTTCCTGGAGGATAGCGCCGCTATTCTTGGTCCTGGGGATGACGATCTTAGTGACGGTCGCCATCTGGAAGCGCTTCTCCTCGATCCACTCGCCTCTTTTCCTGTTGGCGAAGAAGATCGTTGCGGCGGCCAAAAGCAAAAAGGCCACCGTTATGATAGTGGCCTTTTTCATCAGATGATTATGAGCTCTTTGCTGAAGTGGTTCAGGAGCTCGACTCCCTCGTCGGTTATCATGACGAGGTCCTCGATCCTCACGCCGCCCAAGCCGGGAACGTAGATGCCGGGCTCGACAGAGAAGCACATGCCAGTTTCCGCGTGCAGTCCGTTGGGAAGGCCGATGGAAGGCTCCTCGTGCACTTCCAAGCCGATGCCGTGGCCCAAGCGGTGCGTGAAGTACTGGCCGTAGCCGGCTTTTTCTATATAGTCGCGCGCGACGGTGTCGATGTCCTTCAGAAGCACGCCGGGCTTGATGAAATCGAGGGCCGCCTGCTGGGCGCCTTTCACGATCTCATAGATCTTGCGCATCTCGGGGCTAGGCTCGCCGATAAAGACCGTCCTCGTCATGTCGGAGCAGTAGCCGTCGAGAACGCCGCCGATATCGAGAACTAAGCAGTCGCCCTCCTTGGGCAGGGTGTCGCTGGGATCGTGGTGCGGCTCGGCGGCGTGCGGTCCGTAGCCCGTGATGGGATCGAAGGAAAAGCCCGAGGCTCCCCTCTTCAAATACATGGGCAGCAGTTTTTCCGCCAGTTCCTTTTCGGAGACGCGCGTCTTGGCGAGCTCGATGAGTTCGCCCATGACGTCATCGTTCTGCAAAGAGGAGGCGCGCATTTTCGCCTGCTCGTCCTTATCCTTGTACATGCGGACAAGCGCCGTCAAAGCGCCGCCGTCCGTGAACTTCAGGTCGCTTCTCAAAGCCTGGAGGCGGAGCAAAAGCTTGGCGGGCATCAAACCGTCCACGCCGCAGGCGCTGTTTTCCGGGAAAGCTTCGGCCGCGGCCTTCAGGGGATCGTCGCCGTCCTTGTAGCTCTGTATTTCCGCGTCGGCGCATTCCGTAACGGAAAAGAGCACGTTGACGAAAAGCTTGGCGTTTCTCTCATCGACGTAGAGCGCGAAGAACCTTTCGCCAGGCGCGACTTTGACGCCGGTTAGGTAAGCGATGGACATCGGCTGCGTGAGAAGCAGGGCGGCCAAGCCGCTCTTTTTCATCTCAGATCTGAGTTTTTCTATTCTGTTCATTATTATTTATCCTTACTGTTTTTTCTGGATCTTGCCCCAACTGTCTTTCAATGTGGCGGTGCGGTTGTAAACGGGATGCTCCGGCGTGGAGGTACGGTCGGGCGTGAAGTAACCTATTCTTTCAAACTGCACGGGCGTGAGCGGCTTCACGTTCGCGGCGGCCGGTTCCGCCAGAGCGTTCTCGTTGACGGAGAGGGAATCGGGATTGACGTTCACGGTGAAATCCTGACCTTCCGGCACGTTCTCGGGATCGTCGACCTTGAAGAGCGCCGAGAAGTTGTTGAGCGTGACCTTGACGGCGGAGTGCGCGGCCACCCAGTGGATGGTGCCCTTAACCTTGCGGCCGTCGGGCGATTCGCCGCCTCTGGTCGCGGGATCGTAGGTGCAGCGCAATTCCGTGATGTTGCCCTGCGCGTCCTTTACGACTTCCTGGCAGGTGATGAAGTAGGCGTATCTCAATCTTACTTCGCGGCCCGGCGCCAGACGGAAGAACTTGTTGGGGGGATCTTCCATGAAGTCCTCGCGCTCGATGTAGAGTTCCCTGCCGAAAGGCACTTCCCTTTTTCCGGCGCTTTCGTCTTCCGGATTGTTGATGGCTGTCAACGTTTCCGTCTGTCCTTCCGGATAATTGGTCAGCACGACTTTCAGGGGATCCTGGACCAGCATCAGGCGCTGGGCCGTGCGGTTCAATTCGTCCCTGACGCAGTGCTCAAGGAGCGCGAAATCGACGACGCTGTCAACTTTGGCGATGCCGACTCTTTTGATGAATTCTCTGATGGCCGCGGGCGGATACCCTCTTCTGCGCATGCCGGAAAGCGTGGGCATCCTGGGATCGTCCCAGCCCGTGACATAGCCGTTGTCCACGAGCGTTCTAAGTTTGCGCTTGGACATGACGGTGCCCGTCAGGTTCAGTCTCGCGAATTCCGTCTGTTCGGGATGGTGGACGTTGTCGAGCTGATCGAGGAACCAGTTGTAGAGCGGACGATGGTTCTCAAATTCCAGCGAGCAAAGGGAATTGGTGATGCCTTCTATGGAGTCCTCGAGGCCGTGGGCCCAGTCGTACATCGGGTAGATGCACCACTTGCTGCCCTGGCGGTGATGGTCTTTTCTCACGATGCGGTACATGACGGGGTCGCGGAAGTTGATGTTCTGAGACTTCATGTCGATCTTGGCGCGCAAGACTTTCGAACCGTCGGGGAATTCCCCGGCGCGCATACGCTGGAAGAGATCGAGGTTCTCCTCTACGCTGCGGTTGCGGTACGGGCTCTCGACGCCAGGTTCCGTCAGCGTTCCGCGCATCTGGCGAATCTCGTCGGGCGTGGAGTCGTCGACATAGGCCTTGCCTTTCTTGATCATTTCTATGGCCCACTCGTACATCTTTTCGAAGTAGTCGGAAGCGAAGTAAAGATGCGGCCCCCAGTCAAAGCCCAGCCAGTGGATGTCTTCCTTTATGGCTTCCACGTACTCGTCGTCTTCCTTGGAGGGATTGGTGTCGTCGAAGCGCAGATGGCACTCGGCGTCAGGGTATTCCTCCGCCAGGCCGAAATCGAGGCACAGAGCCTTGGCGTGGCCGATGTGCAGATATCCGTTCGGTTCCGGGGGAAAGCGCGTCACCACTCTTTTGAATTTGCCGGCCGCCAGTTCATCATTGATCTTTTGGCGGATAAAATCAAGGTGTCGTTCTTCCGTTGCTTTGATCTCTTCGCTCATAGTTTTTTTATGTTAGTTCGTTAAAAAATTTACTCAGTTCTTCGACTGTCTCGAAAGTTTTTTCCGGGCCTTCCGCCAGGACTTTCTCCCTATCAACGATGCTGCTCCAGAAAACGGAAACGGCATGCAGTCCGGCCGCTTTCGCCTCTCTTACGTCGCTGGGCGCGTCGCCCACGTAGTAGACGTCCCCGGGCTCAAGCGAAAATTCCTTAAGGAAAGCTTCGCAGCTCTCCTTTTTGTTCACGCCTTTTTCCGAGCCGGTCCTTAGGAAGTCGAAGGCGTTCTCTAGTCCGGTCATCTCAAGGGAAATGGCGCAGCTGCCTTCGGCCTTCCCGGTCACCAGGCCCACCTTCACGCCTCTCTTTTTCAGGCTTGAAAGCAGTTCCCTGATTCCGGGATAAGGCTCCCTTAAGCTTTGGTGCAATTCGCGGTAATGCGCGTTGTACTCGTCGAGGGCCGCCTGCCAGTTCTCAGGCTGGTTTTTGAGCTTGATCATGATGATGCCGAGCTCGTTGACGCCGAAATGCTCCATGATCTCCTCGTCGCTGAGGTTCTTGCCGAGATAGGTGATCATGGTCCGGCGGAAAGCTTCCACGCAGACCGGCAGGGTGTCGCAGAGCGTGCCGTCCCAGTCGAACAAGACGCCAGTCAGCATCACTTCACCGCCAGAAGCCCGTCGGGCGAGAAATAGTCGATCTTCATGGCGCGCTTCACTTCCTTCAGAGTCTGGTCGGCGACGGCGGCCGCTTTTTCGCTGCCGGCCTTCAGGATCTCGCAGACTTCCGGAATACGGGCTTCCCAATAAGCCCTGCGCTCTCTTATCGGCTTTAGTTCAGCCTGCAGAACGTTATTAAGGAACTTCTTGACTTTCACGTCGCCCAGACCGCCTCTGCGGTAATGGTCCTTCATCTCGTCAAGGTTCTTGTATTCCAGGCCGTACTTTTCGAAGTCTTCGTCTTTCGCAAAGGCGTCGAGATAAGTGAAGACCGGGTTCCCTTCTACCTGACCGGGGTCTTCCACCCTCAGGTGGTTCTGGTCGGTGTACATCGTCTTCACTTTCCGCCAGACTTCCTCTTCGGGATCCGAGAGGTAGATGCAGTTGCCGAGCGACTTGCTCATCTTCGCCTTGCCGTCGGTGCCGGGAAGGCGCATGCTGGCGGCGTTGCTGGGAAGAAGGATCTCCGGAAGCACGAGCGTCTCGCCGTAGATGGCGTTGAACTTCTCGACGATGTCCCTGGTCTGCTCCAGCATGGGCTTCTGGTCTTCGCCGGTCGGGACCGTCGTGGCTTTGAAGGCCGTGATGTCGGCAGCCTGGCTGACGGGATACGTCAGGAAGCCGATGGGGATGCTGTCCTCAAAGCCGCGCATCTTTATTTCCGCCTTCAAGGTCGGGTTGCGCTTCAGCCAGGCCTCGCTGAAAAGGTCCATGTAGTAGAAGCACAGTTCGCAGAGCGCTGGGACTTGGGACTGGATGAAGATGTTGGAGATCTTAGGATCTATTCCGCAGGAGAGGTAATCCAGGGCCACGTTCAGAACGTTCTCCCTCACCTTCTCGGGATGCTCGGCGTTGTCGGTCAGCGCCTGGGCGTCCGCGATCATGATGTATATCTCGTCGTAAAGGCCGGAATTCTGCAGTTCCACGCGGCGGCGGATGCTGCCCACATAATGGCCGATGTGCAGTTTGCCCGTCGGCCTGTCACCTGTCAAGATGATCTTTTTCGTCATATTAGATTTTTCCTTCTTTGCGCAATTTCTCGAAGATCCTGAAAGCGCAGGCTTCCTTGCCTTCGTTCTCGGGGTCGAACGTTTCCCAGGGAGCGCTTGGCGCTTCGTAGGGCGCGTTGACGCCCGCCAAGCCTTTCACGCTGCCCTCTTCGGCGCCTTTGTAGAGGCCTTTGTCGTCGTGCTTGGCGCAGTATTCCAGGCTGGCCTTGACGTAGACTTCCTCGAAGCGCTCTTTGCCAATGATCTCCGCCGCCTGCGCCCTGGCCTTCCTGAAAGGCGAGACGAAAGCGCAGATGGCCGTGACGCCGGCCTCGTTGAGAAGCTTGGCGGCTTCCGCCACTCTTCTTATGTGCTCGGCCTTGTCGCAGGCCGTGAAATCGAGATCCTTGCAGAGGCCGAGGCGCATGTCCTCGCCGTCCAAGACGTAGGCAAGCCCGCCTTTCTCGAAGATCTCTTTTTCCAGAGCGTAGGCGAGGTCGGACTTTCCGGAAGCCACGAGCCCGGTGATCCAGATGGTCTGGGCCTTCTGGCCGAGGCGCTCAGATCTTTCCGCGGCGCCCACGGCGTCGGGATGGCGCTTCAGCCTTTCGTCGATCACTTTCTGATCGTTGAGGCCTGGCGCGTCGTCCGCACTGTCCCTTCTGATGATCATGCCGGCGCCGACCGTGTTGTTCGTGATGGCGTCGATCAGGATGAAGGAGCCGGTCGCCCTGTTCTGTTCGAACGGGTCGTACATCAGCTTCCGGTTGGAAACGATGGAAACGCGGCCGATCTCGTTCAGTTCAAGATGGTCGGCTTTCTGCCGATGCAGGGTGTTGACGTCGATCCTGTAGCGGATCTGATCGATCCTGCAGCGGGAAGTCATGGTCGTCTGTTTGATGAAGTAGCTGCCGTTGGGATCCATCGGCTGCTCGCTCATCCAGATCAGCGTAGCTTCGATGTGGCGTCCGATCTGAGGAAGATTGTTGGGCCTGACCAGCATGTCGCCGCGGCTGATGTCGATCTCGTCTTCCAATGTCACTGTCACCGACTGCCCGGGGATGGCGTGATCAAGATCACCGTCCATGGTGACGATGGCCTTGACGCGGCTTCTCTTGCCGCTCGGCAGCGCCATGACTTCGTCGCCGACTTTGATGACGCCGGAAGCGACCTGTCCGCAGAAACCGCGGAAATCAAGGTTGGGCCGGAGGACATACTGCACGGGATACCTGAGGTCGACCATGTTGCTGTCGCTGCCGATGTAGACGTTTTCCAGCAGTTCCAGAAGGCTCTCGCCCCCGTACCAGGTCATGTGCTCCTTATCCCTGGCGGCCACGTTGTCGCCGACGAGCGCCGAAATGGGCACGAACCTGAGGTCCTTGATGTTAAGCTTGCGGGCAAAGGCCGTGAAGTCTTTTTTGATCTTCGCGAAGACTTCCTCGGAATAATCCACCAGATCCATTTTGTTGACCGCCACAATGATGTGGGGTATTCCCATAAGGGAGGAGATGAAAAGGTGGCGTTTTGACTGCGTAAGGACGCCTAAGCGGGCGTCTATGAGTATGACCGCGAGCTGCGCCGTGCTGGCGCCGGTCGCCATGTTTCTCGTGTACTGTTCGTGGCCAGGCGTGTCCGCCACGATGAATTTGCGCTTGGGCGTCGAGAAATAGCGGTAGGCCACGTCTATGGTGATGCCCTGTTCCCTTTCCGCCTTCAGGCCGTCCGTGAAGAGGGCGTAGTCTATTTCGCCCTTGGCCATTTGCTTGCTGGCGTTTTTGATGGAGGCCAGCTGGTCTTCGTAGACGCCCTTGGCATCGTGCAGAAGGTGACCTAACATCGTGGACTTTCCGTCGTCCACGCTGCCCGCGCTACTAAAGCGCAATAGTTCCTTCTGCTCGTTTTCCTTGAGGAACGCTTCTATCGTTTTGCCTTTTTTCATCTTAAAAATATCCTTCCCTTTTCTTGATCTCCATGGATCCTTCCGTGTCGTGGTCGATGATGCGCGTCGATCTTTCCGAGATCGTGACGACCATCATTTCCTCGATGATCTCCGGGACCGTCTTGGCCGTCGAGCGGATGGCACCCGTGCAGGGGTAGCAGCCGAGCGTTCTGAAGCGGCACATGACTTTCTCCGGCTTTTCCCCTTTCTTCAAGGGAATGGGGCCGTCAAGCGGGATGAGCATGTCGTCTCTCACCACCATTTCCCTTTCCTTGGCGAAATACATCGGGACGATCGGGATGTTCTCCTTGTAGATGTACTGCCAGACGTCCAGCTCCGTCCAGTTGGACAGCGGGAAGACGCGGATGGATTCGCCTTTGTTGATCTTGGCGTTGTAGAGGTTCCAGAGCTCGGGGCGCTGGTTCTTGGGCTCCCACTGCCCCATTTCGTCGCGGAAGGAGAAGATCCTTTCCTTGGCGCGGGACTTTTCCTCGTCTCTCCTTGCGCCTCCGAAAGCGGCGTCGTATTTGCCGATCCTCAAAGCGTCGACCAGGGCCTTCGTCTTGAGGAGCGCGCAGCATTTCTGCGTGCCCAGCGCGAAGGGGTTCGTCCCGGCTTCTATGGCCTCCTCGTTGCGGTAGATCCTGAGTTCCGCGCCGATGTCCTTGCAGAACCTATCCCTGAAAGCGTACATGTCGTGGAATTTGAAGTTCGTGTCCACGTGCAGAAGCGGGAACGGGATCGGCGCGGGGTAGAAAGCCTTCTGCGCCAATCTGACCATCACCGAGGAGTCCTTGCCGATGGAGTAGAGCATCACAGGGTTGGCGAACTCCGCCGCCACTTCCCTTATGATGTGGATGCTCTCGCTTTCCAGTTGCTGAAGGTGAGTCAGCCTGTCTTCCATAAGCTTACTCCATCTCGTCGTAGAAGGCGACGAGCTTGCTGCTTCTCAAGGGGTTTTTCAGTTTCTTAAGGGCTTTGGATTCGATCTGGCGGACGCGTTCACGCGTGACCGCGAAGACTTTGCCGACTTCCTCGAGCGTCTTGGGCGGGCCGTATTTTCCGGAGAGGCCGAAGCGCAGCTGGATGACCTTGCGCTCCCTGTCGGAAAGCTGGTTTAAGGCCTCGTTGATCTTCTCGTTCAGAAGCTTGTTGTTGGCGGCGAGAATGGGGTTCTCGGCGCTCTTGTCCTCGATGAAATCGCCGAAAGTCGAATCGTTGCCTTCGCCGACGGGCGTCTGCAAGGAGATCGGCTGCTGGGCCATCTTCAGGATGCTCTGGACCTTCTGGACGGGCACGCCGATGTCGTTGGAGATCTCGTCCGGGGAAGGTTCGGAGCCGTTCTGCTGGACCAGTTTCTTGGTCGAGCGGCGCATCTTGTTGATCGTTTCGATCATGTGCACCGGAATACGGATGGTGCGGGCATGGTCGGCAATGGCGCGCGTGATAGACTGCCTGATCCACCAGGTCGCGTACGTCGAGAACTTGAAGCTTCTCTCATGGTCGAATTTGTCGACCGCCTTCATAAGGCCTGTATTGCCTTCCTGGATGAGGTCGAGGAAGTCGAGGCCGTGGTTCATGTATTTCTTCGCGATGGAGACGACCAGCCTCAGGTTGGCCAGCACCATCTTGTTCTTTTCCTGCCTGGCCTTCTCGGTCCACTTCGCCAGCTGGTCGGCCTTCGCGAGGATATCCTTGGCGGACATGCGGCACTCGAATTCCTGCATCTGGATCTTCTGCTCTTCCTGGGCGATGCGGCGCCTGTTGCGGTCTTTCGTTTCCTTTTCCTCTTCCTGGCGGTTGGCTTCCCTGAGGTCGGCTATGGTCTTTTTCGTCTCGTTGATAGCTTCGCCCATCTTGAGGACGTCTTCGGCGAAGGTCTCGATCATGCTGTGCTTGAAATGCAGCTGCCCGATGAGGTTCGTCATGTTGAGATGGTCTTTCCTGAGCTTTTCGCCCAAAGCCTCGGCATCCGCTTTGCGGCCGTCGCGCCTGGCTCTCGTCATGCGCATATAGGTCTGCCTCATGATGAGGTCGAGGGATCTGATCTCTCTCCTGATGGGGCGCATCTTCTTGACGTAGTTGTCGCGGCTGCCTGCGCTCTTCCTCTCCTCTTCGGAGACGATGTGGTCGAAACGCTCGGAAGCGCCGAGGAGGCTGTTGCAGAGTTCGAGGACGCGGGTGGGCAGATTGCCGAACCCGGAGACGATCTCCTTGATCTGGCGCTCGGCGTCGCGTATCGTCTTGGCCATGTCCTGCTCCTGCTGCTTGGTCAGAAGCTTCGTGCGGCCCATCTGGCGCAGGTACGTCTTGACGGGGTCGTCGCTGGCGCCTTCCGCGATGCCGATGTCGAGGGAGTCGTCGAGCTCTTCCTCGTCCTTGAACTCGATGCCGACTTTCTTCAAGATGTCGACCACCTTGTTCTGCAGCTCTTCAACGTCGTCCATGCCGACGTCTTCCGGAACGATCGTGGTGAACTGGGTCAGCGTCACGAATTTCGCGCCGTTCTCGTCTTCCATGCAGATCTCGACCAGCTGCCTGGCCAGAACGCTGGCGAGGCTGTTGCCGGTTATGACGATCTCTTCGCCGGCGGGTTTGGCGGACGCTCTTCTGCCGCCGGTCTGTTTGAGCTTGGCAAGATTTCTTTCGGCTTCTTTCTTCTGCTCTTCCGTCGGCTGGAGTTTACTCGTCTTCTTCAGCTCAGGTTTCTTGGGCTCGGGCTTTTTGGTTTCCGCTTTCTTGACCGCGGGCTTTTTGGCAGGCGCGGACTTTTGGGCGGGCGCGGACTTCTTGACGGGAGCCTTCACGACCGGTTTCTTCGCCGAAGCAGCCTTCTTGGAGGGCGCGGACTTCTTGACGGGCGCTTTCTCGACCGGTTTCTTCGCCGTAGCAGCCTTGTTGGAGTGCG
>DFCM01000129.1 GCA_002366995.1 bacterium UBP3_UBA3054
ATGCCGGGGCCGCCCTTGGGGCCTTCGTAGCGGATGACGACGACGTCGCCGGGTTTTACCTTGCCTCCCAAGATGCCTTCGCAGGCTTCTTCCTGGGATTCGAAGATGACGGCCGGGCCGCGGTGCGTCATCATTTTCGGGTCGACGCCCACGGATTTGACGACAGCGCCTTCAGGGGCGAGGTTGCCCCAGAGGACGGTCAGTCCGCCTCTCTTCGCGTAAGCGTTGGAGAGTTCTCTTATGCAGGCTTTGTCTTTGCTTTCTTTGCCCTTGATGTTTTCGCCCAGAGTTTTGCCGGTAACGGTCGGGCAGCCGAGGTTAAGCGAGCCTTCGATCTTGCTTATCTCGCAAAGAATGGCGGAGACGCCGCCGGCCATGTCCACGTCCTCCATGTGGTAGGAGCAGGAGGGGGAAACTTTGCAGATGGTCGGCACGCGCTTAGAGACTTCGTCGATGCGTTTGAGGTCGAAGCCTAAGCCGGCTTCCTTGGCGATGGCCAGCGAGTGCAGGATGGTGTTGGAGGAGCCGCCCATGGCCATGTCGAGCGTGAGAGCGTTTTCCAGGGAGGCGTCGGTGATGATATCCTTGGGGCGCAGGTTTTCTTTGACCATTTCCACGATGCGGCGCCCGGCGGCTTTCCAGAGTTCTTTCCTTTCAGGATAGACGGCGGGGATGGAGCCGTTGCCGGGAAGCGCGATGCCAAGAGCTTCGCAAAGGCAGTTCATGGAGTTGGCGGTGAACATGCCGGAGCAGGAGCCGACGCCCGGGCAGGACTCGCATTCCACTTCCTCGAGCTGCGCGTCGTCAATGATATTCTGGCTGCGGGCGCCGACGGCCTCGAAGATGCTGATGAGGTCGAGGGCTTTCTTACCGTCCTTGCTGTGGCCGGCCAGCATGGGGCCGCCGGAAGCGAAGATGGTCGGGATGTTGACTCTCAGGATGCCCATCAGCATGCCGGGAACGATCTTGTCGCAGTTGGGAATGCACACAACGCCGTCGAAGCAGTGCGCTCTCAGCATCGTCTCGACGGAGTCGGCGATGATCTCCCTGGAGGGCAGGGAGTATTTCATGCCCTCGTGACCCATGGCGATTCCGTCGCAGACGCCGATCGTGTTGAACTCGAAGGGGACGCCGCCGGCTTCTTTTATGGCTTCCTTAACTATTCTGCCGACTTCCTGGAGATGGGCGTGCCCCGGGATGATGCCGACGTAAGAATTGCAGACGGCGATAAAGGGCTTTTTCAGATCCTCGCGGCTGACGCCGCAGGCGTTGAAGAGCGCGCGGTGCGGGGCGCGTTCCAGACCGACTTTCACAGAATCGCTATTCATAATGTTTCCTGATTATGGGTGATTTTGAGCTGATCAGAAGGAATTTTACCATAAATCATCCCGCTTCTTTTGCCGCGGTTTCCGTTCGTTGAATAAAAAAGCTGTTTATTGTAAAATTTATAGGTTAACACTTGTAATTTTGGAAGTATGAAACGTTTTTTTGAAAATACATCAGCCCCTAGGGGCGTAGCGCTCCTGATGGTTCTGACGGTCCTCACCGTCCTCTCGATACTTTCGGCGACTTTCGCGACTTTCATCGGATTGGAGAGCCAGTCCGGCGCCATCTCCGTCGGGCAGACGCAGTCGGACATGCTGGCCCAGTCCGCCCTGCAGCACGCTTACGGCCTTTTGAGGGAAGACTATTACAATTCTTCCGCCTACGACGACTACAGCGAATCCTGGGCCCAGACTTTCAAGCCGAAAAAGGGTGACCAGGCCGTCGATATGGACGGCACTTACGGCGACAAAACGCATCTTGCGCGCTGGATCTATGTCAGGGACGCCAACGACAGGATCATCGGCCGCTACGCCGTCATGGTCGAGGACGAGCTCGCGAAGATCAACGTCAACACCGCCACGGCGCTTTCCAAAAAAGAGCAGAACGAAGGTTTCGGCACTTTTGAGGTGATGCTTACCGGCGAGAACGGGAAAGCCGGTCTGCCGATCTCTCCCGAGGCCGGCAAAAACATCCTTTTGTACCGCTACGGCCGCGACCAGAAACCCGGCCAGGCCAACGTTGACGACAACCTGAACGCTTCGCAGTATTCCTCCGACGAGATCGACAACAACGCGAACCTTGTCGTGGACGAAAGGGACGAGGGCGTCGACGAGCCGGAAGAGTACAATCCCGATCATCTCGTCTGGGACGACAAAGCTTTCCTTAATCTGAGGGAACTTATTTCTTTGATCGCCCCCAACAAGCAGAACGTCAGCCGTTCACTTGAGAACGCCATCAAGCACTACGCGACCATCACCTCCCGTTCCCAGGAAAGCTACTTCGATGAGAATTCCGGAAAGGTTTTCCGTCAGCTGAACATCAACAACTCCGACATGAAGCAGCTGAGAAGGGTGATGCGAAACGCCAATCTGGAATACAACTTTGAAAACTCTTCCACGGCCTTGCGCGAACTGGTCGTCAACATGGCGGACTTTACCGACGAGAACCACGTCCTGTCCACCATCGAAAGTACGTACGGCATCGAAGCCGTCTGCTTCAACGAGATCATGGCGCACGACGGCAGCTGGATCGTGGAAACGGACCACCAGGGCTACGGAAGGAAAGACGAGAACAGCTACCACGTGATGTTCGCGAACCGCATCTACGCCGGCAAGAGCAATTATGACGAATGCGGTTTCTCGGCCAGCGCGATGCGAACCTACTTCCGCATGAAGGACGTCAGGACCTCCGGCAACAGGGCGGAAATAAGGCTTGAAAATCCCATGTACACCAGCGGCGACTTCTCCTACTTCATGAAAGCGGAAGTGGGTGGCTGGGTCAAGGACCAGTGGAAGAACGCTACCTGCATCGTCCATCACGTGACCAGCAAGAACTCCGCCGTGACGAAAGGCTTCGAGATCCTGGGAAGCTCCGCGGGCGACAACAAGACTCTCACCATCAGGGTCCCCGCGAACGCCGATTCTTTCCTGGACGGCGTCAAGACTAATCTGGCCAACGACAGGGTCGGCATCTGGGCCTGGTGGATGATCTCCGCCGCGGCCTGGACGCACATGAAGGAGCAGACCGGCACTTTCTACACCAGGCCCAACACGCCCAAGCAGGAAAAATATTATTACCTCGTCTACAGCGCCAACCAGGCCTTCAAGAACAACTGGTGCGGCTTCAAAAGATCCGACCTGAGGGAAATGGATATGGACGGCGTTCCGTCCAAATATTCCGTCCAGCAGGAAGACAAGGATAGGCGAGGCAACTATCTTCTCAGGTACAAGTACAAAGACGGCAAACCGGTGAAACCTAACAGCGCCGGCTTCATCCCGCTTTACCTGACGTCGTCGAAGAGATGCAAGAAATCCGGTTCGAACCAGTCCGGCAAGGCCGTCAACAGCAGCGACTCGCTCTACTTCTTCCGTCCGGACATCGTCGAGCTCATTAACATCAGCTCCGCTCCCATTTCCTTGAAGAACTGGTCGGTCGTGGTTAACACCGGTGTGGAATCCTTTGACCTCGCCAAGATCGACAAGGCCGAGCATTACAGCAGAGCCTACGGCGGCTACTTCGACGATCCCAACCCCTTGATCGAACCGGGCGGCTATTTCTATCTGACAAGCAACAAGCAGATCTTCGACATCGAGTACTGCAAAGGCACCGGCGAATACGGACGCAACAAGGAAAACGCCATCCCTGTCTTCGAGCTTCCCGCCGACGACTGGGGCATCCTTTACGACGTCATAAAAGTTTCCGGCTACAGCTACGGCCACAGCTACATTACCGTCACCGGCGCGGACTGGAAGCGCGACCAGCTTAAAGGTGAGATCATCGAGTTCGTCTCCACGCGTCACCCGAAAGGCGGCTACGACGCTCCCAACGGAATGTTCAAGTACGTTTACAACAACACCTCGCACGTCATCGACATCGGCGTGGGCGACGCTGTCAACAGCGGTCTGGAAGCCGGCGACCAGATCCGTGTGAGAGGCCTCCCGCGCCAGGGCGGATTCGTCTCTTTCACGCTTAAGAACGAATACGGCCAGATCGCGGCCCGTACGACGGAATACGGCAGTCTTACCAAGGACGAGATCGGTTACTCCACGGAAAAAGCCGACCCCGCCCACTACGTCTGGCACTCCGTGCCCAACCCGACCTTCGGCGGCACAGTTGACAAGGCTAAGAGCCGCGCTTTCAGGAAACACAGTCTGACGCACATAAAGAACAACCATCTGGCGAACGTCGGCGAAGTTCTGAACGTCAGGACGGCAGACTCCTGGTCCACCGTCGGAACCAAGGGCAGAGGCGGCGTCAAGACTTTGAAAGCCCTGAGCAAATATTTCACCACTTCCGGCATCCGTCTTGACGGCGAAGAGGAAGGCGTTCACCAGAGCGGCTGGAAAGCGGCTTTCGGTGAAGTCAGCACAGCCTCCGGCGACAACATCAGCGTAAAAGACGTCGCGTGGAGCCCCAACTCCTGGACCGGACAGACTATGCGCGTCCTCTCCGGGCCGTTCAAAGGCGAGAAGATCCCCATCAAGGCCAACACAGGCAGCGGCCTTCTTGTCGAAGGTCTGACGGCGCCCAACATGAAGCAGCTCCGATTGAAGAAGGGCGACATGGTCAGCGTCGGCCCCGGATACGCGACGGCCATGTACTACACCGACAAGGAAGGCGACGAGGGCGTCTGGGAATGGCAGAACAAAGGGCTTCTGAAGAGCGATTACGGTCTTTACGTCTTCGGTCTTAACGACTCGATCAAGACCACGGAGTTCCTCGAGGAGAACCACAACGCCACCATCGAAGTTTACGCTTACAATTTCTCGAAAGGCGAATACGACAGGCTTCCTTTGCCGGATGACAAGATGCGCATCACCAGCGACAATCCTTATCTGATGGGCAGCCAGACGCAGCGTCTCCAAATTGACAAGAACGACCGTGTTTACTGCGGCCTTATTCACGCGGCGCATATCTCTCCTCACGGCGGCATACGCCTCAAGATCATACCCCACAACCTGAGGGGACAGGAAACTTCCGGCAAGGCCTGGTTCGACTACGCTTTCCTCGCTCCCGGACAAACGAGCGGCAAGATCAACATCAACACCGCCACGCCGAGAGTTCTCTCCGCCCTCAAGGGCGTAACGCCCGCCATCGCGGCGGCCATCGAGAAGGGAATTGACCGTTCCGGCAACAAGATCAAGCCTTACAAGAATACCGCCGACATCCTTGACATCCAGGGCATGACGCCGAAGATCTTCAGCGAGATCTCCAACCTTATCACCGTCAGGAGCGACCAGTACCGCATCAAGGTCATAGCCGACTCTGTTGAAAAGGTTTCCAGCGACACTGAATTCAACGAGGAAAAGGGCGACAAGGTCATCGCGCGCTCCGTCATGGACGTCATCGTCGACAGAAGCGATCTGGCCCAGAGCGCGGAAGACAACGGCAAGGCTCAATTCAGGGTAATTTCCAAGGAATAGCCCCTCTTATTATGATATAATGTTCCTTAATAACCAAATAAGGAACAGATATGGATCTCACTCTGAAAAAACTGCCGAATTATGACGGTGTCAAAGGACCTTTGGTCTTCGTCATCATGGACGGCGTCGGGATCTTCAAAGGCTCCAAAGAGGGCTATCCCGGCAACGCTTATGAAGCCGCCGATCCCAAGACGCTCCACTCCCTCATCGATAACGAAAAGATCTCCACGCGTCTCCAGGCCCACGGCACGGCCGTAGGCATGCCCAGCGACGCCGACCAGGGCAACAGCGAAGTCGGCCACAACGCCATGGGCGCCGGCCGAGTCTTCGACCAGGGCGCCAGCCTTGTCGC
>DFCM01000028.1 GCA_002366995.1 bacterium UBP3_UBA3054
TCCGCAGGCGTCCTGGGAATGCAACTTTTTCATTCTGTACAGCGCGAAAGCGAAAGCCGCGCAGACAAACGGCGCGATCGGCGCCCATTTGACCAGAAGTCCGGCGTCCTCGGCAAAAGCCTGGTAAGCCGCCAGGCCGTTGGAGACGAAAAAGCGCATCTGTATGCCGTAGATCTTCAGAACGAAGGGCGCGAAAGCCATGATAGCCAGGGCGTAAACGCCGAGCGCAAGGCCCAATTGCGAGATCCTGGTATAGAAAAACGTCCTACCGGGCCGCTGGTTGAAGATCCTGTCAAGCAGCCTCTGCAAATACTTCACGAACTTTTCCTTCAACTCCTGGTGGTTGGGCATGAGGATGTAGACCGTTCCCATTACCAAGACCAAACCGAGCGAACGCAATATGATCATGAAAAACGTCCGCATGTGCATGTCGCGCTGGATCGCGAAAGAATAGATCATGAGAGATACGACCGCGAGCGATATGCCGACCGCTATGTTGATGCCGAGAAAGACGTAGACGTCCCTGATGTGGCTCTCGCCCCTGACAAGGACCCTCGGCCTAATGTCCGACGACAAAAAGTAGGGGGACTTGTGGCGCCTGGGAACGATCGCGTACCTTATGAGCAGCGCCGCCAGCTGCGCCCCGAACCACCATTGCAAAAGAACCGTCTCCGTAAAGAAGCAGTTGAAGAGCATCATGATGGAGGAAAGGAAGTAGAGCGCCCAGGTAAGATACGTGTTGAATTTAAGCGCGGAGAGCAGCCTGTCCCAGTTGAAAAGGACCAGCGCGGCCGTAAAAGCGCAGTTCGCCCAGTTCTGCAAAGGCATGCAGGCCAGAAGGAGCGAAGCCAGAAGGCCCACGTAGGCGTTTATGCAGGCGGAGCCGACCCTGAAGACCATGATGCAGGCAAGCGCCGCGCCGATCGCGTAGACGAAGTAAAGGCTCTTCGTGTCGGCAAGCGCGTCGTCGTGGTGCATCGCGTAGAAGGTCATCTGCTCAAGCCAGGAGGCGGAGTGCCTAAGGCAGCATTTGGTGACGGACAAGAAATCCTGCTCGGCGGCGTAGGGGATGGAAAGGCCGCTGTTGATGAGCATGTTCGGCGTCACCGGCTGGAAACGCCCGGAATAGCAGCGCCAGAAAGCGAAAGCCGCGAAAACCAGCGACAGCCCGGTCAGAAGATAAGTTCTCCAGCCTACTGAGCGCATCTGATCTCCAGTTTTTGCAAGCCAAGGTTGCGGTCCAGCCCCTTGCCTTCATCCTTGTCGTTGGTGAAGCGGAGCGTGAACAGCGCGGGCGTCTGCTTGACGTTGAACTCCATTTGGTAAGGCTGGTAGCGGCGGTCTTCCGAAACGATCTTCAAACTGTCCGTCTCGTCGTCGAGCCAGATCTCCGCTTTGCAGGAGGGATCAAAGTTCATCTCCCTGGCCTTTTCATGATCGGCGCCCTCGTCCCTGGCGTAGAGCGTCATCACGTACTTGCCTTCCGGAAGCCAGAGGTATCCCGAGACGCTGCGGCCGTTCAGCATGACGAGCGCGTCTTCGGTCCTCTCCGCCTGGGCGTCCCCCATAGGGACAAGCCAATACTTGCAGGGCAGAACGTAAGCCTTCTGGTCGTCCTGCTTGAACTGCCCGGCCAAAAAAGCGGCGTTTGGATGATCGGGATAATTGAAGGTGAAGGTCTGAAGGTAATTGCGGGAAAGGACCAGGTTGCCGGATATGGCGTGGATCTTTGACAAGAAGTAGAGCAGATAGTTCTCCTTCTGGGCCTCGCGCATGACGATCGAAAGATTCTGCGTCACAGACCCCGTCGCGAAACGGTAGTTCTTGTCCAGCGAATCGGTGTAAAAAGCCGCGAGGAAAAGCTGGGTGTTTCCGATGCAGGAAGCGATCATCGCTTCCGTTTCGAGATTGCGGCGGCTCTTCAGTTCGTCACCGGCATCCTGCCCCAGTTTCACCCAATTGCGTTCGCCGGCGAAGTAGCCGAGCTTGTAGATCTTGGCGGCTTCCTCGTCGCTGATGGAAAAGGCCCGCATAAGCTTGTCGTAGGCGTCCCGTTCTTTTTCCTCCACTTTCATGCGGTTCATGTCGCGGTTCAAAAAGCGAGTGTTCTTAACGGCCACGCCGACCCTGGCGCCGCCGAAGACAACGGCGTACGCGGCGAGAACGACGAAGGAGACGGCGACAGCTTCGTACCCAAGGCTAAACCGCCTGTCCTTGCCTTCACTGGAAGCGTGTTCTCCCGGGGCGCAGAAACGCGCCAGCGTGAAGAAAAGCACCAGGGCTCCCAGAGGCTTGATACAGGTCAGGGCCACGTAAAGCAGGGCGTTCCCGTTCCTCAGCATGCCGATAGTCTCAGACGCGGCAAGGAAAAGCAATCCCACCAGGATCACAAAGTAAGCCAGCCACTCGCCCAACGGTATCCCCTTGGCGAAATTTTTGAAAGTCTGGCGGTTGAAAAGCAGCTTGACAGCGATCGACAGAAAACACAAAAAAGCGAAGAAGAGAGTAAGCACCGCGTAAAAATACCGAATAGGCGCTATCTCCTTCGAAAGGTCGAGCCCGCCGGCGGTCAGAGGATCGCAGGCGTAGAAAAGAAAGACAACGCAAACGCCGAAGGCCGCCCTGCGCCAGAGGGCCTTGGAGAAATCCTTGCGGTAATAGAGGAGCAGTGAAAGGATGAAAACGCCGAGGACAGCCAGTCGCACATATTCCTGTA
>DFCM01000100.1 GCA_002366995.1 bacterium UBP3_UBA3054
CACCAAAGGCGTCAGCGTCTTCAGCGGATACCTGGGCGGCTCGCCCGATCCCTTCCTTATCCTGGACGACGGCGACAAGTGGTACAACACCGGCGACCTCGGCTACCTCACGCCGGAAGGACAATTGATAATTACGGGAAGACTGAAACGCTTCGTGAAGATAGGCGGCGAGATGATCAGCCTGCCCGCACTTGAAAGCGTATTGAACCACCGCTGGCCAAGTAGTGACGACAAGCCTCTGATGGCCGTGGAAAGCAAAGAAGTAGAAGGCGAGCGTCCGGAGCTCATACTCTTCTCCGTCCTTGAGAAGATCACTCCCGACGACGCCAACAAAGCCCTGAAAGAAGCTGGATTCGGCAACATCGCCAGCATATCCAGAGTCATAACCATTCCCGAAATGCCGCTCCTTGGGACCGGCAAGACGGACTACCGTTCCTTAAAGTCAAAAATCAACTAAGCAAATGAGCAACGAAAAAGACAGCACCTCCTTCCGTTTCATGCCCTCTAAAAAATGGTTCGCCAATGAGAACAGGCCCGAGCCTTTCATCGACGGCAAGACCATCCCTGAAGCCTACCTTAAGGCCTGCGCCAGACTGGGCAGCAAATACATCTCCGACGCCGACGCCATCCTTGGCGAACTTGACTACGCCAAATCCCGCGTCGTCACGCTGCTCATCGCTGATTCCGTGAAGAGCATCAAGGCTGAAAGGATCGGCATCTTCATGCCTTCTCTGGCGGCCACCGACCATCTTCTCATCGGCTGCATGATGGCTGGCAAAGTTCCCGTGCCTTTGAACTGGACGCTGGGCCGCAAAAGCCTGGAGCACGTATTGAAGAGCGCGGAACTGACCACCATTCTCACCTCCAAGAAAGTTTGGAGCCGCATGGACAACGTGCCCAAGGATCTCTTCGAGGACAAGCTCATGTTCCTGGAGGATATTTTGAAAGCGGGCGCCACGCCCTGGGGCAAACTGAAAGCCTTCGTGAAGAGCTTGCTGCCTGTCGACACCATCCTTAGTCTCTACGGCCGCAAGGATGTGAAAGAGGACGACGTGGCGCTCATACTTTTCACCAGCGGTTCCGAAAATCTCCCGAAGGGCGTGCCTTTGACCCACAAGAATCTGCTCATCAACAGCGGCGACTCTGCCGAGGCTCTGCTGGCCAATTCCCAGGACTCCATTTTCTCCATTCTTCCGCCTTTCCATTCCTACGGACTCACTACTTCCGTGGTGCTGCCCATGGTGGCGGGCGTCAGAACGGTGCACTATCCCAATCCGCTTGACTACAAGAATCTGGCCCAGATGCTGGAAGACTGGAAAATGTCCATTCTGCCGGCCACGCCGACGTTCTTGAAGGGCATTATGAAGGCGGGCAAGCCCGAGCAGCTGCAGTACGTTCTCAAGATCGTCTCGGGCGGCGAAAGAACGCCTCAGGAAGTCTTCGAGGGCTACGACAAGATTGCGCCCCAGGCTATATTGAGGGAAGGCTACGGCGTGACGGAATGCTCTCCCGTGATCGCCGTCGGCGACTACAAAGCCCCGAGGACCGTGGGCGTCGGCAAGCCCTTTACACACGTGGAAGCGGCCATCGTTTCCCTGGAGACTGGCGAGAAGCTTCCCGCCATGCAGGAAGGCATCATCTGCGTCACGGGCCCCAGTATTTTCCATGGTTATCTCGACAAAACTTTGAAGAGCCCCTTCCTTGAATTCGACGGCAAGACCTGGTACAACACCGGTGACATCGGCTATCTTACGGAAGAGGGCGTCATCGTCATTTCCGGCCGCTTGAAACGCTTCGTGAAGATCGGCGGCGAGATGATCAGCCTGCCCGCCCTGGAGCAGATCCTGGAAGCCAAGTGGCCCTCCAACGCCATGGGCCCGAGCCTTGCGCTGCAGTATTTCGAGGGCGACGGCAAGCCTTTCATCGTCATGCTGACGACTCTCGACATCGACAAGACGGAAGCCAACAACGCGCTAAAAGAAGGCGGATTCTCCAACCTGGCCAGGATCAGCCAGGTCTTGAAAGTCGAGAAGATCCCGCTGCAGGGAACCGGCAAGACCGACTTCCGCGCTCTGAAAGAAATGGCGGAAAGTCTTTTGAACCAGTGAAGAATCACAAGACCAACGCTGTAAGGATACTGGAAAAGGCAGGCGCGGCTTTCGAGCTGCGCTCCTTTTCTTATAAGGAAGTTCCCAGCGCCGTGGAAGTGGCGCGGATCCTCGATTTTCCTCCGGAAATGGTCTACAAAACGCTGGTCACCACCAACGGGCATCCCAAGGGGATCTTCGTTTTCGTCATTCCGGGAAACGCGGAGCTGGATCTCAAGAAGGCCGCGAAGGCGGCGGGGGAGAAGAGTCTCTCCATGCTGAAAAGCAAGGACCTTTTCCCGGAAGTGGGCTACGTCCACGGCGGCTGCTCGCCCATCGGACTGAAAAGACCCTACCCGGTCTTCCTGGACGAATCGGCTCTTAAGCTTGACAGGATCTGCTTTTCCGCCGGGGAAATAGGCTTCCAGATAATCGCCTCGCCGGAAGTCCTTATGAAAGTCGCCGGCGCCAAGACCGCCGGTGTTTTGGCTTAGGCTGTTTACGGCTTGGTGGCTTCCTCGCGGCACCAGCTGGAGAGGAAGTGGATGATGATAAGGATGTCGAGAGGAGTTATGGTTTCGACGTTCTTGGCCTTTTCGCTGAATTCGTGAATCAGCCACATGCCGAGCCCGAAGCGCTCGTCGCAATCGTAGAGATTGTCCATGTATTCCATTTCCTCGCCCGGCGCGTGGGGGAAGGAGAAGCCGAAGCGCAGGTAGCTCAGGTCTTTTCCGATGTTCCAGGCCAAAAGCGCCGCCAAGGGCGGGTTGCTTTCGTAAGCGGTCAGTATTCTCTTAGCCTTTTCCTTCTGAGCCGTAGCCATTAGAACGTTCTGGTGGTGGGTGCGCCCGGGAGTCTGCGAACTTGAGAGCCTTTCCGCCATGCACACCACGCTCCAGGAGAAGGTGGCTATGAGTTTTTCCGGCTGGCTGGCGAAAGCTTTCTCCTCTTTCGTCATGATCTCATAAAAGCCGCCGTCGGGTACGAGCATGGTGCTCATGGCCAGAGCCATTTCTTTTTTCAGCGTCACGTTCTCGGTCACGCGGTAATGGAAGAAGACGTCCTTTATGGCGTCATGGCAGCCTAGTTTCGCCAGGGCGCCGGAAACGGCGGTGGCGACGGTCGCGTTGTTGGTCGTCTTCAGAAGTTCCCACAGTTTCGGTATGGCGGAGACGCCGCCCAGGACGCCCAGCGTTCTCGCGGCCTCGCGCTGCACGAAGGGGTTCTGCGAATCCAGTTTCTCCGTGATGATAGGGATGCCTTCCTTGCTGTTGTTCATTCTCAGCGCCCTGATGAGCGTGATGGGCAGGTCGGTGTCCTCGTCTTTCAGGAGTTCCAGAATGGCTTTGATGGCGTCCGGACTGCCGATGGTGCCCAGCGCTTTGGCCGCGGCCTCGCGCACTTCGTAGGAAGGATCGCCCATGTTTTTCACCAGGTCTTTCACGGCGATGGCGGCGTTCTCCTCGCCAAGCTCCTCCACGGCCTCCGCCCTCGCTTCCGCGTCGGTGGAATGCTGGATCGTCACGATGTTGTACATGGAGCGCGCCATCCTGATGGGATTGTAGAAGGCCAAACGCCCCACCGCGTCCTTGAAGGGCAGCTCGTTCGACATCACGGAGATCTTAAGGAACAAGGGAAGGACGGCGCCCCAGGCGAAAACAGCCAATCCTGCCGCGATGAGCTGCATGTAGCGCCAGTCCGCGCCCAAAAGAACGGTGTGATAAGTCTTGAAGTGATCGATGAAAATACCGGCGAGTATCGGGCCGAGGGCCGCCACCATGCCGACGACGAAATTGTGGCTCGCCATGGCGATGGAACGGTCGTGCGTCGGGGCGTGGATGCCAAGCAGCGCCATCTGCCCCATGTAAACGGCGTTGGCCAGCGCGCCGAACATGAACTGCCCGATCATCAGGACAAGAACAGGCTCCGTCACGGTGAGCGCGCCTTCCATGAAGGGCAGGGTAAAGCTGACGCTCTTGTCGGGGTAAACGAAAAACCAGTAGAGGTTGACAAGCGGCTCTATGATGATCAGGAATATCACGTAGTTCCTGGCGGAAAGCCTGTCTATGATGTAGCCGCTGATCCTGCTGAAGGCCACGATGCCAAGGATGTTCGCGCCGGCGATGAAGGATATGACATGGTAGCTTATGCCGTATTCCTGGCGGATGAAAATGTAAGAGAAGGCCGCGAAGATGGTGTTCAAAAAGTACCAGGCGCTGTAGGCGAAGGTGAGGTAGAGGAAGTCTTTGCTCTTGAAAGGCATCATCGCCCGTTCAAGCATGCCCCTGTCGCGGTTGGGATGCTCCGGCGTCACTTCGGCCGTCTTGGTCTGGTAGAAAATGTCGATCATGCTGAAGACGCCGGCAATAAAGAAGACCACCATGAAGCCGAGGAGCGGCAGATCCTTCCACATTCCCGGCAGGATATCAAGGGCGTAGCCTGATAAGAAGATCGTGCCGAGATACACCGACATGACGATGGTCATGCGGCGGCCCCAGTAGTTGCCGGCCTTGTCGTTGGGAATAAGGTCCGTCATCCAGGCCAGCCAGGAGCCGGTGATAAAGTTGCCCAAGGCCATGCTGACGACGCAGACGGCGACCAGCGTGATGGCCAGGACTTTGTAATCCTTCGAAAAAAGCGGCATGAAAGCCGGGATGAACCAGAGGAAGCGCTGGATGAAGGCGAAGAAGACGACCATGGGGCGCCTTTCCTTCAGCATTTCGGAAATGAAAGCGCCCGGCAGCTGCAATATCATCGTGAAGCTTGTTATGGTGCCGGCCAGGCCGACCAGCTTGCCGCTAGCCTGCAGAACAGACAGGTACATCTGGTAGGGGAGGTTCACGGTGATGGCTGTCCAGACGTTGCTGAAGACACCGGACAGAATGGTCATGTTCAGGGCGCGGCGGATGCCTCTTTCCGTAACAGGATCACCGTCGGTAAAGAAGCGCTGCGGCTTTGCGTTGGGCTTTTGGGCGGAAGCTGAATCCATAATTATTCCGAATAGAATATAGAAGAATTATAACATTTAGCCGTTTCGGTTGGTAGTCGCCCCGAAGGGGCGCTTTTGTAATTAAAACGGGCTTCTAGTATAATTTCTAATATGAAGACAATAAAAGAAGTCAAAGAGACCCTGAGGGGGATCTGCGTTTCGCCCTCGCTTCTCTCCTGCGATTTTTCCAAATGGGCGGAGGAGATAGAGACCGCGAAGGAATCAGGCGCGAACCTGATCCATTGGGACATCATGGACGCGCACTTCGTTCCCAACCTCACTTTCGGGCATCCGGTCGTGAAAAAGCTCCGGCCCCATTCCGACCTGATCTTCGACGTGCACCTTATGATAGATGATCCCGTCGCCTACGCTCCCAAGTTCAGGGAAGCGGGCGCGGACATCATCACCATGCACATCGAGAGCCCGGCCTTCGACAGTCCCCAAAAAGTCACCGACACCCTCAAAGGGCTAAAGGCTTCCGGCTGCGCCGCGGGTTTGGTAGTGAAACCGAAAACTCCTGCGGAAGCGATCTTCCCGTACCTTGATCTCTGCGATATCGTCCTCGTTATGACCGTTGAGCCCGGTTTCGGCGGACAAAGTTTCATGGCCGACATGCTCCCCAAGATCGAACAGATCAAGAGCGAGATAATAAAAAGAGGCCTGGAATGCGCCATAGAAGTGGACGGCGGAGTGGACGGCGAAACGAAAGACCTTTGCTTCAAGGCCGGCGCCACCGCTTTCGTGGCCGGCAGCTACCTTTTCGGCAAGGCGGACATGGCTGAGCGCATAAAAGCTTTTTACGCGATGGAAAAGAAATAGAATGGCTGACAATATCATAAAATTCGGCACCGACGGCTGGCGCGGCGTGATCGCCGACACCTTCACCTTCGAGAATCTGGCCAAGGCCGCCCAGGCCTACGCCGACTATCTCAAAGCGGAAGGCAAGGAAGGCGCTTCCCTTGTCGTCGGCTACGACCACCGCTTCCTGGGCAAGCGCTTCGCCGAATTAGTGGCGGAGATACTCTGGGCCAACGGTTTCAAAGTATTGCCCGCCGACAAGCCGCTGCCGACGCCAACAGTTTCTTACGCTGTCAAACATTATGACTTGGCGGGCGGCGTCATGATCACCGCCAGCCACAATCCCGCCAACTATTCCGGCTTCAAGATCAAAACGCCTCCGGGCTGCTCCGCGGACGTCAACACCACCAAGGGCATCGAAGCCCAGGTCGGCAAAAACGAGCCCATAAGGATTTCCAGATCGGAAGCCGAAAAACTTGGCCTCGTTCTGCAGGGCGATCCGGAAAAAGTCTACCTTGAATGGGTGGACTCCTTCATTGACAAAAAACTCCTGTCTTCCAAATCGCTCAAGGTCCTGGTGGACTCCCTTTACGGCGTGGGCAAGACTTACATCGCGGACATCCTCAACAAACTTGGCCACCAGGCTGAAACGATCCGCGGCGACCGCAACCCCGCTTTCCCCGGCATCGCTCCCGAGCCAGTCCCACCCAACATGGCCGCGAGCCTTGAAAAGATCAAGAACGATGGCTTCGACATCTGCCTCGTCACCGACGGCGACGCCGACAGACTAGCGGCCGCGGACAACAGGGGAGAGTACATCATCACTCCCAAGATCGCCCTCATTCTCGCCCTCTACTTCATGAAGCGCAAAGGCTGGTCCGGCAAAATGGTCAAGACCGTCTCCTGCTCCGTGACTATCGACCGCTTCTGCAAAAAGTACGGCATCCCCCTGGAAGAAAAGCCTGTGGGCTTCAAATATATCGTTCCCCATCTCATCGACGGTACGGCGCTCGTCGGCACGGAAGAAAGCGGCGGCTTGGGCTTTCAAAAGCACATCCCCGAAAGGGACGGCATCCTCTCCGGCCTTCTTCTCGTCGAGGCCCTCATCGGCTTGGGTTTCAATAACGCCGGCGAAGCCTTGGACTATATCGACAAGGAATTCGGAACGATGCGCTACCACCGCATCGACAAAGCCTGCGATCCGAACGCCAAGGACGCTTTCATGAAAAAGCTTGAAACTGATCCTCCCGCCGAGATCCTGGGCCACAAGGTGAAAAACATCAAGACCATCGACGGCGTCAAGTTCGAGCTGGAGGACGACTCCTGGCTCCTTCTGCGTTTCTCCGGCACTGAACCGGTCTGCCGCTTCTACGCGGAAGCTCCGACCTTAAAGGAAGCCGAAGAGATGACCATCCTCGGCTCCCGGATGCTCTGATATGGAAGAGCTTATCGAAGTCAGGCTCATTGCCGACCCAATCGTCTGCGACCAGCTTTCCGAACTTTGGGACGATCCCGAAGCCGATTTTTCCGTGGAAAAACTCACGGATTCTGAAAAGGCCGTTTTCAGTCTTTTTTTGAAAAGCGAGGAAGAAGCAAGCCGATCCGAAGCAAAGCTTCTTGATCTCGCCAAGATCCTGACCGCCAATTTTTCATCGGAAAGAAGGATCGTCAAAAAAGAAGACTGGGCGGAGAAGTGGAAAGAAAATTTCCACGTCAGCAGAGTAGGGAAGAACCTTGTCATCGTGCCTTCCTGGGAAAATTACGCTCCTAAACCCAATGACATCATTCTCATCAACGATCCCGGCATGGCTTTCGGCACGGGCAGCCACGGCACCAGCAAAGCCTGTTTGGAATTCCTTGAGGAACTCGCGGACCAAAACTATCCCAAGAGCCTCCTGGACGCCGGAACCGGCACGGGCATCCTAGCCGTCGCCGCCGCCAAATTAGGCATCCCTGATATCGACGCCTTCGACAACGAGCCCCAGGCCGTCATGGCCGCCAAAGAAAACGCCGAAAAGAACAACGTCGAAATCAACGTTTTTCAGCAGGACCTCTTTTTTTACGCCCCTCGGAAGAAATACGATATAGTTATCGCCAACATCCTCTGCGCCGTCTTAGAACGCAACGTAGAGCGTCTGATGGCCGCCGTAGCTCCCAATGGTCATCTCATTTTGGCCGGCATCCTGGACGAGCAGTATCCCGCGCTCTCCTTGCTTTTCACTAGTTTGGGCGCCATGGAGCAAAGATCGACGCTAATAGAAGGCTGGAGAACGGGCGTCTTCAGTATTCCCAAGATCGCAAGGCCCATCGAGACCGTCCCGCAAACCGAACCTGAAATGGAAGAAGCGGCCGCTTGGTTCAGCGACAAGTGGCATATACCCAAAAGCGCCTACATATCCAGCATGAAAGAGCCCAAGGACAACTACTGGTACGTCATAAGGGATCCTGAAACGAAGAAGATAATCGCCGGCGCCGGCGTTATTCCCAACGATTTCCACGCGAGGCCTGACCTCGCGCCCAACCTTTGCGCCCTTTTCGTGGAAGAGCCCTTCAGAAAGCAGGGCTTGGCGGGCGCGCTTCTAAACCACATCGCCAGGGACATGCAGACAAAGGGCTGTGGCACGCTTTACCTCGCCACCGAGCACACCTCTTTTTATGAACGCTACGGCTGGGATTTTTACACCTTCGTCAAGGAAAGCAATTCCGACCACATGACGAGATTATACCGCCACGTATGGATGGACGAGCGAAAATAAACCTTGCCGCCGCCGTTCTGGTCATATTGGCTGTAATTGCTTTTTTCTCCTTTGTTGATCCGACCGCGTCCCCGTATTTTCCCCGCTGCTCCTTCCGCGCCCTCACCGGCTTCGATTGCCCGGGCTGCGGCACCTCCCGCGCGCTGCACAGCCTTTGCCACGGCCGCCTCATAGAAGCTTTCAAATACAATCCCATCTTCTTTCTGGCCATACCAACCGTAATAGTCCTCATCTTCTCCAAGAAAGCCAGACGTTCCGTCGCACTCCCAGTAGTCGTCCTCATCGTCATCCTGCTCTACTGGGTCATCCGTAACCTCCCACAATTCCACTCTCTGCTTCGTTAGGACAATTGTTAGGATAATTATAAAAAACAATAGCCTATGTAAATGCTTTCTTAATAAAAAGTTATAGGAGAATGTGTTAGGATGGCCGTTGGGACAAATCACAAGAGAATCTTTCTATATAACACATTTCTAAAAGGGAAGATACGATAAAAGCGTTAGGATAATTATTGGAATTGATTATTTAATCAAAGAAAACTTCCCACTTCCCTCCAAATCTTGGCCCAATATGCCTTATAATACCCAGTTCTTTCAAGCGTTTAAGATTATTCTTTAACACACCTTCCGTCGTGCTAGGAAACTTCTCAATAAGTTGTTTTCTTGATGCTGAAGGATTTTGGCTCAAGAAAAGCATGATTTCCTTTTGAAAAGGAGTTATGATTTTTATCGTCTTGGTTTTTATATGATCGGATTTGGCAGTTCGCGTTCTATAGACCGTTGTGAACGTACCCAGGCGGCTGTCCCATTCCGGATAAGGGTTGCTGTTTTTTTCGCATTCTTCCTTGATCTTGGTGATGCCTCTTCCGTATTGCTCTATGATACCCATGTCGAAAAATATTTTTGCGATCAGTTTATTGCGTGGTTTGGATGAGTGGTTTGGATCCATGAGCGTTTCCAGGGACATATCGAATGGCAGTTCCCCTGGGCTTGAAACAACAAGATCGTTATCGAGTATTTTGATCTGTATTTCATGAGGCGAGCCGTAGTCTCTGTGGCAAACGGCGTTTGTTACGGTTTCGCGTACTGCTTCTATAGGATAATCCCAGACTGGAACATGATCTACTCTTCCGGGAGGAACGATAAGGGCGCAATGGATATTTTTCTGAATAAAGGAAATCGTCTCATCGATTTGATCCTGGACGTGTCCCTGCATATCCCGGCTGTCAGTAATGACGGCTCCGTTGGCTTTGAACGCACCGGCATGTATTACCGCTTGGGAAAACTTCAGCTGCGGATCTTTCGCAAAAAGCAAATAGGCGGCTAGCGTGATCTCGGTTTCGGACTTTACCAATTCCAATTTGGTCAGCACGTCCCAGGGATCTTCTTCCATGGTGAAAGTCCTGCGTCCTTTCGCCGTTGCTCTTTTCATGTAATCGCGGACGGCTTCCATGTCGATGTCCTCTTTTGCAACTCCCGGGATGATTATGGCGTCCATGCTGCCGCCTGTCGACTTTATGTGGCATTCCGCTATTTCCGTTGGCGTCATTTGGTGGTTCACGCTGCCTTTCCTTATAAAGCATCTTCCTCTTGTCGCAACAGGCTTGAGCGGGTTTTCCTGCACCAGGATAACGACGACCTTATATCCGCGGTATAGGCTTTCCTCCACGTCAACCGCGACGGATGGTTCCGTAGCGGTAGATATTTTGTTCTCAAAATCCCGAAGGGATTCAACTCGCAGATTTTTCTTCGCCGGCTCACCCTTGTCGTCTATTCCGATTATTATTAATCCTCCGCTAGCATTGGCGAAGGCGCAGACCGTCTCGATCGTTTCCGTTCCGAACGACTCCTTCAGCTCGAGATCATGTTTCTCGCGTCGGGCCACCATGTTTTCAAGTTCTTCGTTAGTCATATTAAGTTTTGCTCCTTTGATTTTAAACTTCGCGCATATATTAGGATATTTCAAAGATTTAATCTGTCAACCAAACCGAAAACGGCCCGTAGGGAAACAGGGGACAAAGCGTAGGAAAAAGTTGACAAAAACAGCTTCTCGATATAATTAAACGATCTGACCGTTTCACGTTATAAACCGTCTGCTTAAGTGCGAACTTGAAAATCAAATCTTAAAAACATGCGCTTGCGAACAACTTGTTTTAAAGGCGATTGCAAGCGCAATCTCCGCAATTCCACATGGATAAAAGCTTTTCCAAGACTTGCTTTTTTTTTTTTTGATTAAAATAATAGAAAAATTACGGAATTACGCAATTCTTTGCGCAAGAGAATTTTTTAATTGAATTTTAGGAGAATTCAATGAATGAAAAATGGTTATATTCATCGGCGTTGGGTGTTCTTTTGATTGTCGGCGAGGTCTTGGGCATTACCGTTCATGATGTATTGAGCAACGGATTCTGGTCCACACAGGAACGCGCAACAGAAATGTCCTTAAACGCAGAGACAACGGACAATTATAAAGAAAAATACAAGAAGGAAACAGAAACACCCCGTGAAGACGGCTCTGTTGAAAAGTCGTATCTATACACAAAGAAAGGTAAGACGACCAATGATGTTGTGTGGGCACAAAGCAAGAATTATTGGGGTAAGACAGGCACGACCAATCCTTTGGAAAACAATCAACAGACATTAAAGGTGGTCAGCCGTCATCGTAAAGAACAAAGCACGTCAGATGAGTGGAAAGCACAAACCTTGATGGAAACCTGCCCGACGAACATTGCGGAAGAATCTGTAGCATTCTATACCTTTAAGCCCCGCAAGAAAGATGCTCGACCGGTGCTTCCGTATATGCCGAATACAGAGTGGTTCGCGAATATTGCCAATCAATATCCGGGGCATTTGTGGGAACAGACCGCGCGGTCGTATTATACCAACTTTGTTTCAGATACAGAGGCCATCGTTTATGGTAGCATAACAAGAAGCGCGGGGCTTTCCTTGCGCAAAGTGGGTTATCCTTTGAAGGATCCCGAACACGAGAGTCCTGTGTTCTGGACCCAAGCTAAATACACCTATGACAGGAAGATTACCGTCCAAGACAACAAAGTCATTGTTGAACAAAACTTTAATGAAGATTCCACCTATGAACATGAAATCAAAGGCGGTATTAAAACCAAATATGTTGCGACCTTTGGCAAAAATGGCCAGTGGAAGAAATCTACCGAAGTGGTATCCCAATGGCGTTCCGGTTATGCCAACGATTGGTATACCAACTATTACAGAATAAAACAGCAAGAAACAGAATAATCTATTCTAGGTTACTAGCTCTGCAGCTTTCGACCGGCGACGAAAAGTCGTCGGTCGCTTTTTTTGCCGCTTGGCTTGCTAAGGTTCGAGCGATATTGTATAATACAGCGTATTACAAAAAAATACAGGATAATATTATGAATACCATATCGTTCAGGACCGAAGAGGAAACAAAGAAGAAACTCGACCAGCTGGCCGCGGCCCAAAAGCGCGACCGAAGCTTCATTATCAACGAAGCGATCAATTACTATCTCTCCTTGCAGGACTGGCAGATCGCCCATATTGAGGAGGGCGTGAAGCAGGCGAAGAAAAAGCAATTCGCCACGGACAAAGAGATGCGTGACATTTTGGAGAAGTGGATGCGCTGATGCTTAAGATCAGGTACACAAAATTAGCCGCTGAAGATCTAAGAAATGGATACGAGCACATCTTCGCGGATAACCGCTCGGCGGCCAGAGACGTCATAGTTCGCATTATGCAGACTCTCGATCTGCTGGCTTCGGAACCCCGCATAGGTCACCCAGGCAGGGTAAATGGCACCTATGAGTTTTTGGTGCTCAATACGCCTTACATCATAGTGTACATGGTGGAGGGGAATGAGCTTATAGTCGTTTCCTTCCTGCATACATCCCGCCGCTATCCGGAATGATTTCGAGGTAAATATATGCGAAAAGAGATCAGAGGAAAGAACATTGTTTTGCGGGAGCAAAGGGAAGAGGACGCCAAGTATTTCGCCTACTGGTTCAACAAGCCGGAAGTAATGTTCCAGTGCGGCTTCGAGAAACCCACCGACGAGGAAGAGGAAAGGAAGCGCATCACCGTCGCCCACAGGTCCGAGGATTCGGTCTGGTATACGATCACGGACCTCGAGGGGAACGTCATCGGCGAGACTGGTCTTCTGCGCATGTTTCCCGCCTGGCATCAGACGGACCTTACGATAATCATTCCCGATCCTATGAATCAGCGCAAGGGATACGGGACGGAAGTGATCAGGATCATGCTGGACATGGCTTTCAAAGAATTATCCATGCACCGTGTTTCCATCGGCGTGGTGGCTTTGAACACCAACGCTCTGAATTTCTACAGGAAGATCGGATTCAAAAAGGAGGGCATTCTGGAAGAAGCGTACTATTATGACAACGAGTACAGCGACTTCACCATGCTGCGCATCCTCCGCCAGGAATGGAAGTGATCAATTCAGCTTGAAGGAAGAGGGGAGAAGGGCGGAGAGAGTGGTCTCCTGGTAGGTGCCGTCGGTCTTGGCCATGAGAATAATGAGATCGCCCTTGGGGGAGAACTCCGAGAGCACTTGGCGGCAGATGCCGCAGGGGACGGCGAATTCGGTTTCGTTGTAGCAGATTGCGATGGCGATTGGGTCGCGGCCGCCGTTTACGATCATGTTGCAAACGGCGGCGCGTTCCGCGCAGATGGTGGCGCCGTAGGAGGCGTTCTCAATGTTGCAGCCCGGGAAGACTGTTCCGTTTTTTGTCAGGATGGCGGCGCCCACTTTGAATTTGGAATAGGGGGCGTAGGCCTTTTCCCTGGCTTCTATGGCTTGATTAACGAGTTCCTGCGCGGTCTTGGTATCCATTATTTTTTGCCTTTCGGTTTGGATTTAGCTTTGGCTTTCGGCTTAGCTTTGGGAGCGGGCTTTTTGGCGGCGGGCTTTTTCACGGCTGGTTTTTTCGGCGACGCTTTTTTCGCTTTGGGTCTCGCGGGAGCTGGCTTCTTTTCTTCCTTGGGCTCTTCGGGCTTTTCCGGTTCGGGAGCGGACTTCACGCCGATGGTGAAGGTCTCCTCTTCGTCGTTCTGACTGAAGATGTCCATTTGCTGGCCTTCCTGGGATTCCCAGACGAAGTTGCCGATGAAGATCTCGTTATTGGCGTTCTTCTCGAGGAGCAGCGTGGTGGATTCGCGCATGGCTTCCGTGACGCCGTCCATTTCCGGAGTGGCGATGACAAGGGAAAGCCCGAGGCGGTTGGCAAAGCGCAGAAGCTCTTCTCTTCTTTCCGCGTCGATGCCGTAGAAAGCTTCGTCGAATAAGAGGAAGCGGATCTTGGCGCCGATCTGGTTGTAGAGAAGCGCGCTCATGGCCATGATGAGCAGGTAGTTCGGCACGGCCTGTTCGCCGCCCGATCCGAGGCGGCGGATGTCGTTCGTCAGCTCGATGCCCTCGCCCTCGGTGCCTGTCACTTTTACGTGCAGCTGGTAGTCGAACCAGTGGCGGTAGTCGAGGAAGGAGGGGAGAGAGCCGTCGGGCTGCATGCGCAGTTCCCCGATCTTCGATTCGAAGAAGGCTTTCAGCTGTTCCTGGCTGTCCTCATCGATGTCGCCGGCTCTTCTGACTATGCCGTAGACCTGGCGGTATTCGTTCTTGATCTTCTGCGTGAAGCGGTATTGGGAGCGGCCGAAAGAGAGGCCTTCCAGCATGAGGTTAACGGCTTCAAGGCTTTCCTTGAGGCGGTAAAGGTCGCGGGTGTACTGGTTGGAGAGGTCGCCGAGGATGGTCTTTTCGAGAAGCTTCCTTCTGTTTTCGGAAACGGAATTCTCGAGCTGGGTGAGCTGGTCGTTCAATCTCACCGTTATGGTCTTGAGGTCGCGGCCGTCCTGGTCGATGAGGTCGTTGATGTCTTCGCGGTAGGTGAAGGCGTACTTGGTCCAGAGAAGCTCATGGTGGATCAAGCCGCCTTTCGAGCGGGAGTCGTCGCTGCCAACTAGGCTTCCGATCTCGCGGTTGATGACGCGCTCCTGGATCTTGATTATTTCAGCGAGCCTGCCTTCCTGGACGTTCTCGGCGCCGTAGGTCTCTTTAAGGTAGCTCTCAAGGTCGGGGTATTCCTCGCCGAGGCGGTCTTCAAGGATCTTCTTCTTGTCGGCCGCCTGGTTGATGGCCTCGTTGTAGCTGAGCCTGGTCTTGGCGTTCTGGGCCTCGAGAATTGAGACGCGCTCTTTGTAGCGGGCGATCATCTCGACGAGTTCTTCGCGTTCCTTTTCCTCTTCGTTCAGGCGCTTTTTTAAGATGTCGAGCTGCTTGTGGATGTCACCGGTGGTCTGGAACTGCTTATCTTCCCTGAGCTCCTTGATCTGCTTTTGGATGCGGTTGATCTGGCGCTGGGATCTTGCCTGCTGGCTCTGGGCCTTCTCGACTCTTTCCTTTATCTCGGCAAGGAGATTGTCGTTGGCGGCTCTCTGCGTCAGGCGGTGGGCGATGAGCCAGGGCGAGACTTTTTCCTCGAGCTGGATCTTGATCTTGTATACGGCCTCTATGGTCTCACTGAGATTGCTCTGCTTTTTCCTGAGGCCGTCGGCGATGTTGGTGAGCTCTTTGTTTTTGATCTTCTGCTCGGTCAGGAGTTTTTCCTGGGCGGCCTGGCGGCGCGTTTTGCCAAGCAAGCCTTCCGCTTCGCGCTTGACGTAGCGGTAAACGGCGCGTTCTTTCACGAGGCCTTCCCTGGAAAGCCAGTCGCCGTCCGGCGTGGCGGCCAGGTCGCAGATCCTTATCTTGCCAAGCTGCGTGTCGACGAAGCAGCGGGCGAAGCCGTTTCCTGTCTTGAGGTATTTGGCCAGGGAGTTTTCCAGGGGCTTGGGACTCTTCGTGGCCATGAGCTTCGAGGTGTCTGCGATCCTGATCCCGGGGTTGGCTTTGCCAGCCAATCTTATGACGGCTTCGAGATCGTCCTCTTCGGGGATGATGGTGCCGAGCCATTCGTCGCCCAGGAAGGATTCGATCAGGTTCATGAGCTGGGGCGGCGTGTTGGGTGCGAAATCAAGCATGGTGAAGAGCGGTTCGGCTTTCAAGCCTTCCCTCTTTATGGCGTCCAGGAAATCGCGGTAGCCGATTATCCTCGGCATCACTTCCATGGTGGGAACGGTCGCTTTTATTTCGCTTTCCTTCGCGAGGTCGGCAAGGCGCAATGTGAGAGTTTGCTTTTCGTCCCTCAGGGCCTGCAGCAGATTGTCGGCGGCCCTTATCGCCAGCTTTTGCGAGCGGGAGAGCGCCTCGGTGTCGCATTCGGTCGTTTCCTCGGCGTTCTTGTAGGCTTTCTTCAGCGAAGCGACGGTTTTCGAGAGATGAAGGGCTGCTTCGTTCACCGTTTCGGGGCAGGCGGGAAGCGATATGGTCTTTATGATGGCGTTCTGGGAGCGGATGGCTTCCAGGACGTCCGCGCTGGCGTTCGCCTTGTCTTTTTCCAAGGTGGCCTGTTTCTGCAGTTCCTTTTCCGTCTCTTCCTTGAAGGTGACGGAATCTTCTTTCAGTTTCGCCAGATCCTTTTCAAGGCGTTCGGCTTCTTCCCAGAGTTTGGCGCCGGTGCCGGTCCTCACTTCGGCGAGCGTGGTCCTTGTCTGCTCGAGCTTGGGCAAAAGGTCGTCGAGCTTGTTCTTCGCGTCGATCTGGTTCTGGCGGTTGACGGCCACGGCCCTTTCCTGGCTCTTCAGTTCGGAGGCAAGGTTGTTGAGGGAGTTCCTGAGCCTCAGATAGCGGCACTCCTCGATCCTTGTTTTGGAAGCGGTGATCTTTTCGACGGTCTTGTTCGCTTCGTCGAGCAGTTCGGCTTCTTTTTTAAGGCCTTTGATGTCGCTCTCAATGGTCTCCAAGTTCTGCAGAGTAGTCTCGATATCCTGGAAGACCTGATGATCGGGGGCGGGGAGCAGAGCCGCGAAGAGGCCTTCGAAGTCTCTGGCCTTGACGACCAGGTCCTTGTAGGATTTGCTGGCTTTTAAGAGATCCGCCACGCGCTCGAAATTGGAGCGGCCGCCGAAGAAGCGGTTCGCGACTTGTGTGCGGTAGCGGCCGATGTCGTAAACTCTCGTTTTGCCGATCAGGCCGGGCAGCTCTTTTTTGTCCACCGGGCGGTACTGGGGCGCTTCGGAAACATCGTTCACTCTTATCGTGAGCTGGACGTCGGAGAGAGGGGCGTCAACTATGAAGCCCCACATCTCGGGGCGCTGGTCAAGGTTTTCCGCGAAGGCGCCGACGCCGATAGTCACAGGGTTCTGGCTCTTGGGGTCGAGGAGCTCCAAGGCAACATAGCCGACCGCGCCGCCGGCGCGGCCGATCTTGCCGGTCTCGAAGTTGTGCTGCAAAAGAACGCCGGAGAGGCTGCGGCCAGATTCGGACCTGCCGCCGATCACGGTGGCGGCGTTGAACATCAGTCTCTGTCCGCCGGTAAGAGCCAGCTGCACCGCGTCGATGATGGTCGTCTTGCCGGTGCCGTTGTTGCCCATGAGGAAGAGGCTGCCGTGGATCTTTATGGTCTCGTCGGCGAAGTTATGGAAGTTGATGAGGCGCAGGGCCCTTAAGTTCAAAGCGTTTTCCCAACTGTGGTTTCCGTTCATCGTATTCACCTATTTAAAAATTTTCCTGTTCGTTCTCTTCTTCCGCCGTCTCTTCACCGTCGCTCTTCAGGCTGTCAGTTTTGGAATACAGCCTGGCGATCTCCTTGAAGGTGAGGACGTCCGGGCGGTAGCAGTGGATGCCCGGGAGGAATTCGTACATTACCTGCTGCTCGAGGCCTTCCGGCAGACGCTCGTCTTTTCCGACGTCCGCTTTTTCCTTCTGCTCGATGAAGCGGTACTTGATGAGCTTCGGGAAGAGCGTGCGGCAGGCGTCGACGATCGCTTTCTCGCTGGACTCGCCGTCCTCCAGTTCCTCGTTGAAACGGTTGAAGCAGTACTGGACGAAATCGGAGATCAAAAAGCGCAGACGCTTGTCGTCGTCGTAATTGGAGTTGAAGTCGCGGAGCAGCTTCTCGTAGAATTCCAATAGCAGCATGAAGACCGAGCACTCGTCCCTTCTCGTCAGGTCGAACATGTCCCTTTGCGAAGGCTTAAGGGAATTGTTGTAGAGCTGCGGCTTGATAATTCTGGCGGCCTGGCGGTCGACGTAGAGTTCCCAGCCGAAGTAGCGCATGAAGAAATGGCCGACGGCTTCCTGGTTCAGTCTAAGGTAGGCGAAAAGGTCCGGGTCGTCCGTCTGGTAGAAAAAGGGCGATTCGGTAAGAACGTTGAGAAGCGCCCTGACGCTGTGGATGTTCAGGGAATCGATCTGGTCGGAGTAGTTTTCCGCTTCGTTTTCAAAGTATTGTTCGTTCATAGTCTTTTAGTTGTTTTCCTGAAAATCAACGATGTAGTCGGGGGAGGAGAAATACCATTTGCCCCCTTTGAATTCAGCCTGCGGAGCGTTTTTGTCAGGCTGGCTCAAGGTGTATCCCAAGCGGATCCCGTGCTTGCGTCCTATCTTGTAGAATTTGACGGAATCCATATAGTTCCTGATGTCGCCCATGTTCTTCAAAGAGAACAAATGTATGGGGCCGCGCTGGCCCATCGCGTACGCTTTCAGGAGCATGAAGTCCCTCAGGCGTTTGGCCTTCGCCTTCTCCAGTTCGCGGCTGGCTTGAGCGGAGCCGGTCTTGGCGATTATGGCGGCGTTGCGGAATGGCGGTCTGGCCGCGCGGCGGCGCCAGTAGTTGGGTCTCGGCGGGGGAACGCGGTCTTCCGGAGTGCCGCCGCCCATGTCGTTTACGATCTGCCCTACTGAGAAGAGCTCCCTTAGGAAAGACTTGATCTCGGGCAGGGCTTCGTCGGGAGCGCCGATGCATTCGTTGGCGCGGCGCCTCAAGATCCTGATCCTGATGTTGCGGTGCCTGATGTCGTCGAGGTACTGCCTGATGCGGCTGATCAAGATCCTAACCTGCTCGTTGACCCTAAGGCAGAGGATCTGGAAAATGCCCTCGGGAGCGAAGAAGGGGATGAGCCTCGCCAGCATCTGCTCGATGGGGTCTTCCTGCTCAACCAGGGCGCCGGACAAGGGATTGTTCTCGGCGTGCAGCCGCATCGCTTCCCTGGCGTTCCTTAAGATGGCGAGCCCCTGCTGGGAGTTCCAGCGCGAGAGCGCGCTGTAAACAGGCGGCGTCAGGTTGGCCACGCGCTGCAGATACTGGTCGACGTAGCGGGCCAGGCGGTCTATGATCTGCGGAAGAGTCTCAAGCTGGAAAGGCTCGATGTTGAAGGTCGCGATCCTGGCGCCGAAATCGCTGATCTCGTTGGCGACCAGGCGGCAGCGGTTGTCGAGCTCACTTATGTTCCTTGCGAGCCTGCGCAGCTCCGCGTCCGAAAGGTTTTCGCCGCGAGAAAGGCAGAGGCCGATCTTTTCGACGAGCTCCTGAAGATCCAGGAGGTGGTCCTGGTCAAGCGAGACCGCGTTGAGGTTTTCCACGGAGCGCAGGAGCGAAAGGCTCTCGAGCAGCGCCCTGGTGTGGTCGGTCAGGCGGTAGAGGAATTTCTGCACTCTCCTGTCCGCGATGTGCTGCAGCCTCTTCGGCTCGATGCGGCGCTCGACGTTGCCCCAGAGCATAAGCTGTTCCATGTCGGCCCGGAAAGCCTGCTGGCTGTAGGGGCCGGCGGTCTCGAGCAAAGACTGGACGGCGTCGTAGATGTCGTTGTGGTATTTCTCGACTTCGTGGGCCTGGCGGCGCAAAAAGAGAAAATACAGAATGGTGGCGTAATACCATCTGCGCTCGGAACTGAGGAAGGCGCAGTGACTGACTGGAAGCAGATCCAGAAACGGGGGCTCCGGCGCCACAGCCTGAAAAAGATCAGGCTGCGGCGCGGGATCGATCTGTTCAATTATATTGTTGTCCATAATCCCTTCTTATACGAATACACACTCAATATATTGTATCAAAAGGGTCTTTTTTTAACAATATATTGGGCCGAAGGGAGTGAACTATCTGCGGGAGGAAAAGAAGTCCTTGAGAAGCGTCTCGCATTCAGACGAACAAAAGCCTTCCAGCACTTCGACTTTGCCGCCCGTCCAGGTGTTGGCGAGGTTGCTGTTCGAGAGGAGGGCGCCCCTTTCCCAGTCGCGCGCCCCGAAGACCACGGTCGATATCCTGGAAAGAAGTATCGCGCCCGCGCACATGGGGCAGGGCTCAAGCGTCACGTAAAGCGTGCAGTTGGTCAGGCGGCGGCCCAGCTTTTCCTGAGCCTCTTTTATGGCCAAAAGCTCCGCGTGGGCGGTGGCGTCTTTGCTGGCTTCAATGAGATTATGAGCGGAAGCGACGACGCTTCCGTTTGCGTCAACGATGACGCAGCCAATGGGGACTTCGCCAATGGCGGCGGCCGCTTCGGCCTCTTTGATAGCCAGCAGCATGTGATCCTTGTGTTCCATGAAAAATATTTTACCAAATCTAAAAGCGTAAATTTTGATACAATTAATGATTGACAATTAGAATTCACACCAACACGAGGTAATTTATGAAAAGCAAGTTAATGATGCTTACGGCTCTGATCCTGGTTTCCGCTTTCGCGGTCCAGGCAGATCCCACCGTTTTCTTTACGGAAGATTTCCAGAGCTACAACACCGGCGATTTTCTGCCGCAGTGCGAAACGGCCGTAATTTACCAGGCCAAATACCAGACGAATTTCGCCTATAAGGTCGAAAGCGACGTCATGGATTCCAAATGCCTTACCGTGACGAAGAATGACGCTGACGATTTCAACTCCGGCAACTCCGGCGTCTGGATCCCCACCGGCGCCACCGAGGAAATGTTCACCGAGACCGGTGTCATGAGGATACGTTTGAAACACCGCTCCATTTCCAACATCAGCGGCTTCGTATTCGGCAACGGCTCGGCCAACGACAACGGCCGCGCGCTTTGGTGCTACCGCAACGGCGGCACTTTCTACATCATCCACAGCAACAAGACGCAGATGGAATTAAGCGGCATTGGCGGAGACAAGGACAACGAGCTGGAATTTAACATCCAGTATCCCTCCCGCCGTCTCGTCAACGTCATTGCCAACGGCGTGACCAACGTTCCGGAGAACGTGACCCTTCCCAACATCAGGATCACGCATATCGGCGCTGCGGTCCTGGCCGGAGGCTACATCGCGAAAGGCAGCGGCTACGTCACGGCCATCGACGACATCGAGGTCGCTTACGAAGCGCTGACCACGCCGGTGGCCTCCATGGCGACTGACCCCGTGCTTATCGGACGCAGCGTGGCCAGCCGCGACTTCGTCGTGGCCAACAACGGCGGCGGTTCCTTCGACTACAGAGTTTCCGCTTTGGGTGATCCGGAATGGCTCTCTTTTGCCCCCACTGGCGTCTGCAAGACCACCAAGAGCCACAAGGTGACCTTCAACCGCGATGTCATGGGCGACGGTTTCTACCGCACGATCCTGACCTTCGACTGCTCGCCCTACGGCGTCTTCGACATCCCCCTGAACGTCAGGTCCGGCAAGGTCTTCTACTATGAGGATTTTGAGGCTCCCTTCATGCAGGAAGGCGAGATCCACGGCCAGCAGGGCTGGTTCGGCAAGGAGGAAGGCAACGATTATTCCCCGGCCACCAACGAGGCCTACGTCAACACGCCCAGCGAACCCTGGGACGGCCAGTGTCTGACAGTGCAAAAGGCCAGCGGCTGGGACGGCTACTGGTATCCCATCTGGACGCCTTCCAACCTGATCATCAAGGTCTCCTGCAAATTCCGCTGGGACCCCGTCGGCGAGGCCGACCGCTTCTATTTCCGTTCGACCTACTGGGCCAACCCGGCCATCTTTGACCTCTGGTATGCCACCGAAGCAAAGAACATCAGGCTCTGGGCCTACAACGACACGTCCGGATATCCTCTGGTCGGTGACTACGGACTGGCTCCCAACACTTGGCACGACATGTCCTACACCCTGGACTTCAGGATGCAGACTCTGACCGATTTCACCTTCGGCGATTTCGTTACGAACTTCAGCAACAAGCCTCTGAGAAAGAGAATGAACGACAAGGTGGTGCCGATGCACTACTTTGAGAAGTTCGGCTTCAGCGGCGGCGGCGAGGACTCCAGAGTGGGCGTTTCCATCGACGACCTCCTCGTAACGGAAGTGGAGCGCGCCAAGATCGCCATCCCCTGGTACGAGAAAGCCGTCTGCCTGGGCGGTCTCGACGTTTACACCAACGTGCTCGAGAACGCCGGCGCCCAGAACTACAAGTTCACCGCCGAGGTCCTGGATTACCCCGACAATTTGAAGCTCTCCCGCTACAAAGGCTCCATCGGCACCAAGGGCCTGGTCCTCTACAGGCTTAACCGCAGCGGCCTTAAGGACGGCTACTACACCTCCAGGATCAAATATGAGTACGAGGCCAGCAACGGCACCAACTCCGGCTCCTTCGTCCAGCTGGTCACCTTCGGCGTGGGCCCCTGGTACTACAGCACGGAATTCGAGGGCGAGCTCTTCAAGCTCGGCCCCATCGACGGCCAGGAATGCTGGAAGACGGAATACGCCTACGGCGACACCGACATCAGGCTGTTTGACGGCGCCCAGTGCCTCTACTTCGACCAGGCGGCCAAGACCAAGGTCTCCGCGGGCGTCCAGGCCGGCCAGCATTATTCCTTCCGCTGCCGCCTGAATTTCCCCGACAATAACAACACGACCTACGTCAAGTTCTCCCAGATCGACGACAAGGGCTGCCTGCCCGTCATCGTCAGGAGAGATAGGGAGACCAAGGAACTCGTTCTCGCGGTCCAGCCTGACGGCAGCGGCCAGGAAGAAGTTGCCAGAGTCGCCGGCGCGCTCGGACAGTGGATAAACTTCTCCTACAACATGGATCTTGATCCCGCCAGCGCCTGTATGACCCAGTTCGTCCTCGGCGACTACGTCAAGGATTGCGAGATCGGCGAATACGTCCTGAACACCGAACACGACGAACAGCCTATCGACTGCTTCATCATTGAAGCTGTCAACGACGGTCCGGACGAGGAAAGGGACACGGGCGTCTACGTCGACAACGTCGTGGTCTGCGACCACAGCGTACCCGAGCCCGCCGTCCTCGGCGCGCTGCTTCTTGCCATCGCTTTCCTCTCCAGAAGGAAATAGTCATACTGAAGTCAGAAAGCAAAAAAGCCCCGGGTCTCCCGGGGCTTTTTTTATTGCCTGGAAAAATAAACAGGTTTTCCTTCCCTTATCCACCTGAATTCCACACTTTATCAAATTGTGGATAACTTGTGGATAACTGTTAGTAAGTGCTATAATATAGTATATTTAGCTATCTTATGAATGTGTAAGAAACTGTGAATTGTGTTAGTAACACTTGATTTGGGGTGCGTTTTGTGGTAGGATGTCAGAAGATAATCTTATATTGAAATATTGTCTTGGAGACTTAATTAGATATTATGAAATCAACTTTCGGAAAGAAGACATTAAGCCTGAAATTGGGACTGGCCGTTCTGACTCTGACGGCGGTCCTCGCTTTCTCCGCTTATGGCGAGAGCATAATAGAGCGCATTGACATAGAGGGCAACAAGAGAGTGAGCGAGCAGGTCATCCTTGACATGATCAGCACGCATCCCAATGAGATCTACAGCGAAGAGAAAGCCATGGCCGACACCGAGAGGCTTTTGGCTTCCGGCGATTTTGAGAGCGCTTCGACGACTACGAGCGACGGCGTCAGCGGCACCATCGTCACATACACCGTCAAAGAAAGACCGATCCTCGACAAGCTTGAGTTCACGGGCAACAGCAGCATAAAGGAAAAAGACCTCCTCGAAAAACTCCAGGTCAAGATAGGCGAACCTTTGAGCCTTGAAAAACTTGAGAACTCCGTAGAGGAGATCCGCAAATATTACGCCGAAAAAGGCTACGGCATGGCGGATGTCACTTACGAGATCGACGATACGATCGACGGCACCAAAGCCAGCGTCAACATTCTTGTCTCGGAAGGCGAGGAATCCTACATCAGGGAAGTCAACATCAGCGGCAACACGCTTATCTCCACGACCAAGATCAAATTCCTGATCGGCACGAAAGCCCGTTTCTGGTTCATGTTCGGCACCTACCAGGAAGACCAGGTCAGGGACGACATGTGGAAGATCACGGAAATGTACCAGGAGATCGGATATCCCGAAGCCCAGATCGATTACGACCTTCACGCCACCGAGAAAGGCGACGGATTAGCCCTCGACATCACGATCGACGAGGGACGTCCTTATTACGTCAACGACATCACCGTCAGGCAGGGCAAGCTCAGGGACATGTACCTCACCAACATCATCTCGATGATCGAGGTGCACAGAGACGAACCCTACACGCCGCAGGCCGTGGAAAGGGACACCGAGAATCTAAGGAATTACTTCCGCTCCCTGGGATATGCCGACGCCATCTGCGCTTCCAAAGTTCTCCTTGCCGAAGAGCAGCCTGACGACAGCGTCAGAGTCGATATTTTCTACGAAATGGACGAATCGTCCCTCTTCGACATCGGCATTGTTTACATCACCGGCAACGAGCGCACGAAAGACGTTGTCATAAGAAGAGAGCTCAGCTTCTTCCCGGGCGACCGCTACAACTACTACCGCATCGACACGAGTCGCCAGAGATTGATGAACATGGACTACTTCGAGAAAGTGGACATCGTCGAGGCGCCGAATCCCCAGGATCACAGCAAGAAAGACATTTACGTCGACGTCAAGGAAAAGCTGACCGGCCAGGTCGGCGTAGGCGTCGGCTTCTCCAGCCAGGATTATCTCTTCGGCACGATCACCATAACGCAGCCGAACTTCGACTGGAAGAATTACAAAAACTGGTTCACCGGCGGCGGCCAGCATTTCCGCATCAAAGGCGAATTCGGCATTCACCGCCAGGACGTCATCCTAAGCTTCACCGAGCCTTACTTCCTGCATGAACAGCTGAAGGGAAGAAAAGTCGCGGCCGGATTCGACGTCTACTGGAAGAACAACAACGCCCTGGGCCCGGATCTTAGGATCATGAGGATAGGCGGCGACCTTAGGGCCGCGACTCCCATAAGCATGGCCTGGATCCCGACCGTCGGCAAGTATCTCGGCGTCATCAAAGTCGAAGGCGCGCTGGCGGGCGAGTACATCAGGGTCGGCGTCGACAAATCGCTTGATTACGGCGACACCATCGTCGGCGAAGACACCGCCTGGATCAAGCGCCGCCATGTCAACAGAAGGAACGGCCGCGTCCAGAAACGCATGGTGCCTTTGGAATACGAACGCTACGACAAGTATCTGAAGAAAGAGAAAGGCAGTTACGCTGTGCTAGCGCCGACCATCACCTTAACGCGCGATACCAGAGACGCCCTGTTCCTCCCGACTTCCGGCGCTCTTACCATTTTGAAAGGCAGAGTCGGCGTTGGTTCCACCATCTACGGCCTTGTGGAAGCATCCCACTCCCAGTACTTCAAACTCTTCGAGCTCTTCGAAAGGAAGCCCAACTACGTATTCGCCGGTTCGCACGTTCTGTTGCTGCGCGGATCGATTGGCTTCGCTTCCCGCAACACGCCGATCTTCGACCGCTTCTTCATGGGCGGTTCCGAGGAGATGCGCGGCTTCCGCTACGGCTTCGTCGGCCCGAAGGACTACTCCGGCGACAACCCCCTGGGCGGCAACTTCAAGTTCATGGTGTCCGCGGAATACATCTTCCCGATCTGGCGCTACAACGAGAACATCAGCGTGCACGGCGCGGTCTGGACCGACATCGGCAACGTCTGGTGGAAGGAAAGGACTTACTACAAGGCCTTGCGCGCCGTCAACGGCCAGTATGTGGTCGAGAAAAAGAAATTCGACAACTTCGGCGAGATCAACGCCAGCGTCGGCGGCAGCCTTATACTGCAGTTGTGGCGCATGCCCATCAGAGTCAACTACGGCGTGCCGATCTTCAAAGATTCCGATTCCAAAGACTGGAAACCGCTGGACGGCTTAACCCTCGGCACAGGATTCTCCTTCTGATGAAAAGCGTGAAATACATACTTCTGGCCGCGGCCTCAGTTATGCTCTTCGGATGCGCGAGAGCCACCATGGAAAACATCCACGAGGGCGTCGTGATGAACACCCGCAACCACATCAACCTCGCGGTCACCCCGAAGTACACGACCATCGCGGTCATGCCCTTCATCAACAATTCCGGAGTTAAGAACGCCAACACCTACGCCAGGCGTTCCTTCTACGGCAACCTCGTTTCCTACAAGAACTGGAACGTCCAGCCGATGGGCGAGACCGACAGCCGACTTTCTGCGCTTACCCGCCGCGACCTCGACGAAAGCGCCGCCGGCAGGATGAGGAGCGCCCTGGGTGTCGACCTTGTCTGCTACGGCGAAGTGAAAGAGCAGTGCAGCCGCTACGGCCTTGTCTTCTCTTACAACAGCGTGACCGTCAGAGTCGCTTTCTACGACGCCGGAACAGGCGAAAAAGTCTGGGAATCCGAGGATTTCCGCGATTCTTTGGTCATGGGCATCAGCTTCATGTACATGTATGAAAGAGACGTCATGTGGGCTAGAGAGATCCATAACCGCTACGACGAACTCTTCCGCGACATGATGCAGCAGTTCCCCATGTGCACTTACGGGTACAAAACCAAATGAATGAGATCGCTATGAAAAAACTTGCAATATTAACGCTTTTAGCCTTCACGTCCTTCGCGGCTCTGGCCGAGAAGCCCGGTTTCAAAAAGTATACCGGCTCCTACAACCTTACCGCCGGCGGCAGCACTTACACCGTCATAGTGGCCAGGGACGGCTATACGACCTGCCTCGGCGGCCAGCTGAAAGACCCCGTGGCCGGCAAGGTGAAATTCTGGAAGGGCCGCCAGGAGATGCGCCTTCTGTACCCCCAGTACACGTTCAAAGGCTTCGCCAACTCCCTCGACCTTATTTCCGGAGAGTGGCTGGACGTCACGCAGGGCACCGACTACGTTGACGCCACGCTCCAGAGGTCCGACGACCCCATCTTCCACATCAAGTTCATGAAGAGCACCAAACGCACAGTTAAAGGCGACGTCTTCTACAACTACGGCAAGAAAGCCAACGAGAATGCCGTCAAGCCCCGCAGCTATTATCTCGCTTACTATTATAGGACTGACGACGACAGGACCTACTATCTGCGCAAGACCCAGAAGATCTCACGCCTTGGTTTCTTCAATATGAACTTCCCGAAATTCTTCCAGGTCGACGTCTACGTCGTTTCCGAGGAAGGCTTAGCCGATCTTCCCACCGAATACTCCAGCCCCCTGTCAGTGGACGGCAGCAAGATCATGGCTTACAACTATTGCGAACCGGGGTA
>DFCM01000113.1 GCA_002366995.1 bacterium UBP3_UBA3054
AGACCACCACTTTCGCAAGGTTTTTCCAAAGAATGAAAGGAATGAATCCGAAAGAATTCAGAAAAAGGGGGTGAATATTAAAACCGTGGCGAAAATAAAAAAAGAGACGTTTTGGGAAACGTCTCTACCATTTTTTGTACATCCTCAGGGATTCAAACCCTGGACACATTGATTAAGAGTCAATTGCTCTACCAGCTGAGCTAATGGCGCTTCGATTCAATTAAGTAGCGAAAAGTGTACTACAACCCAGTCTGAAAGTCAAGTGGGGCAGAGTTAAGGGCGGTCTTGATTTTTGCTATAATAAACTATTACTTACCTAAAATTAGAAAAAGTATGTACTTCGGCAATTATTCCATTCTTTCCTCCCTCCCGGGGGAGAAGAAGATCTGGGAGAAGACGGGGGAAGTTCTGGAACTGCTTCCCACTCTTCCCCTGGGCAGGACGGATATTATTCCGGGCGTCATGTACGTCAACAAGGAGGAATATTCCAGCAAGGATCCGGCGCTTCTGCGCCCGGAGGTACACCACCGCTTCATCGACGTGCAGACGGTTCTGCAGAATATGGAGCTCGTGCGCTGCTATCTGCCCAAAGACCTTGCCGTCGACACCCCTTACGACGAAGCGAAGGACTTGGGCTTCTACAAGGCCGGGGCGGTGGCCTGCCAGTCGGGAATACTCGATCCCGGGCACATCGCCGTCATCCCGCCCTTTGAAGCCCACGCTTCCCAGATGTGGGTCTTCGAGGGCGAAAGTTTGCCGATAAAAAAGGCGGTGATAAAGATCGCCGTTAATTCCGTAATGGAAAACTGGGTGTGATTTTATGGAAAACGCAGTCAAAAAAATAGCCATTCTTACTTCCGGCGGCGACTGTCCCGGGATGAACCCCTGCATCAGGGCCGCCGTAAGGACGGCTGTGGCCAGGGGGCTTGAGATCTACGGAGTCTACGACGGCCTCCAGGGGCTTATAGACGACCGTTTCGAAAAACTGAAAGGCACTTTCGCCTCCGGCCTGTCTTCTCTGGGCGGAACGGTCCTCGGGACGGCCAGGAGCGCTGAGTTCATGACGCCGGAAGGAAGGGCGAAGGCGGCCGAGAACGTAAGGAGGCGCGGCGTGGAGGCGCTCGTCATCATGGGCGGCGACGGCTCCTTCAGGGGAGGCTCCGCCCTTTGCCAGGAGCAGGGGATTCATTTCGCCGGGCTTCCCTGTACGATAGACAACGACATGTACGGCACCGACTATACGATAGGCTTCAACACGGCCCTGGACACGATCGTCGAGGCCGTGGACAAGGTAAGGGACACCGCGAGGTCGCACCACAGGCTCTTCTTCGTCGAGACCATGGGGCGGTATTCCGGCGCCCTGGCTGTCTCCGCCGCGGTCGCGACCGGCGCCGACGCAGTTTTGATCCCGGAGACCAAGACGGATCTTCCGGCCCTGTCTGAGAAGATCAAAAAATCTTTTGCCAGGGCGCACAAGAGTTTCATCGTCATCGTGGCGGAAGGCGACGAGGCCGGCAACGCCATCACGATAGAGAAGAAGGTGAGGGAGCTCTCGGGCGTCGAGGGCAGAGTCTGCGTTTTGGGACATGTCCAGAGGGGCGGCTCCCCCTGCGCTTTCGACAGGATCCTCGCTTCGGTCCTTGGCCTCCGCGCCGTGGAAGCGCTCTGCGAAGGCAAAAAGAACATTTTCCTGGGCGTTCAGGATGAGAAAGTCACCATAACGCCCATCGAAGAGATCATAGGGAAGAAGAAACCTTTCAGGAAGAATTTTTTGGAAGTGGCCGACGTGCTCTGCACATAGAAAAGGAACATTACATGGCTGAAGGAAAACTTTACATCATAGGCGTAGGCCCCGGAGACCCCGAGCTTCTTACCATAAAGGCGTCGCGCTGCATGGAAATGTGCGACGTTCTCTACCATGACGCCTCCATATCGGAAGAGATACTCTGCTTCGCCCCGGAGGGGACGGAAAAGATCCCGCTTTCCGACGAGGGCGACGGCGAGACCATCTCCTTTGAGGACGTCAAGGCGGTAATCGACTCCGTGAAAGCGGGGAAGAAAGTCGGCGTGCTCCTGGAAGGCGACCCGTTCATTTTCGGAATCGGCGCGGAAGTGGCAAGGAAAGCGGTCTCGGCCGGCTTAAAATTCGAGCTGGTGCCCGGCATCACGTCCGCTTCGGCCGCGGCCGTCTACGCCGGCATTCCCCTGACCTACAGAGGCTACGCCTCGACCCTGGCCTTCGCCATAGGGCATTCCAGCCTGAACAGGCGCTACACCGACGTGGACTGGCCGAGAGTCGCCGTAGGCATGCAGACTCTTGTCTTCTTCATTAACGAAGAGTCTCTTCCCATGGTGATAGAGAAGCTTCTTGCCAACGGCCGCGACCCGAGGACGCCGGCGGCCATCGTAAGCTCAGGCACCAGGAAAGACCAGAGCACCATCGCCGGGACGCTAGGGGAGCTTAGGGCCATGACCGAGGACGAGCGCGAGAGCGCCAAGATCCCGATGCCGGCCGTTTTGATCGTCGGCGACGTGGTAGGTTTGAGATCTGAATTGAAGTGGTTTGAATGAGATGACGGAAGGAAGCGAAAGCCAGCGGAAAATGACCAGGGCGGCCGGCGTGAACAGTTTCTTCACGACGCTGAGCCGCATTTTCGGCCTCGTCAGGGACATGCTGATGGCGAATTATTTCGGCACCGGCTTCTGCTGCTCCGCTTTCGTCACCGCCTTCACGCTGCCGAACCTTCTGAGGAGGCTTTTCGGCGAGGGCGCCCTCGCTTCCGTTTTCGTTCCGCAGTTCGCCCAGGTCATGCAGGAAAAGGGCAAGGAGGAAGCTTACAAGTGCGCTTCCATGACGCTTTCCTGGCTGGCGGTTATCCTCACTTCCATAACCATCGTGGTGGCGGCCGTCGCCCTGGCGTCCGTGCCTTTCCTTGATTTTTCGCCGAAGTGGCGTTTGACGGCGCTTCTGATCGCCGTCATGATGCCGTACTGCATCTTCATCTGCCTGACTGCTCTCTGCGGCGCGATGCTCAATACTTTGGGGCATTTCAGCATGCCGGCTCTGGCTCCGGTCTTTTTGAACATCTGCATAATCACGACGGTCTGGATCGGCGCCTTCTTCTGTCAGAAGGGCTCGCAGGTCCACATCTTCTACGCCGCGTTGGGCGTCCTCTTAGGCGGCATAGCGCAGCTCGCCTTGCAGGTCCCGGAACTCTGGAAAAGGGGATACCGCTTCAAGTTTTCCATTCCCCTTGATCATCCCTTCGTCAAAAAGATCGTGACCGTCATGATGCCCGCCGTTCTCGGAACGGGCGTGGCGCAGATAAACATCATGGTGGACCGCTACCTCGCCAACTCCGTCAACGAGCGCGGCGCGGCGGTCCTCTACAACGCCGACAGGCTCGTCGAGTTCCCCTTGGGCATCTTCGGCGTGGCGCTCGCCGTGGCGGCGCTCCCGGTCTTAAGCTTCGCGCACGCCCAAGGCGACAAGGACCGCTTCAAAGACGCGCTGGGCTTTTCCCTTAGGCACTCCTCCTTCGTCATGATCCCCGCCATGTGCGGTCTCATTATCCTTGGCGAGCCGATCATCAGGCTGCTTTTGGAGCACGGCGAATTCACGGCGGAAAGCACGTCTTACACCGCCAGGGCGCTTTTCTATTACACGCTAGGCCTTCCCGGCTTCGCCATCGTCAAGATCCTCGTCCCGGCCTTCTACGCCGCCAAGGACACCAAGACGCCCGTGATCATCGGCCTGGCTATGATGGTCTTGAACCTTACGCTGAACCTAATTCTCATGCACTTCATGGAGGAAAGAGGCCTGGCCCTGGCAACGGCTATCTCAACCTACATCAACATCACGCTTCTTCTGATCTTCCTGAGAAAGAAATGCGGGCCTTTGGGCCTTACCAACGTCACGCTCTCCTTTGTCAAGACGATCTTCAGCAGCCTTCTGATGTCGCTGGCCATCATCGCCGCCCTGAAACTTCTGAGCGACCATCTGCCGCAGCAGGGGACTTTCTTAGCGAAGTTCCTCCTGGTCGTCATACCCGTAATGACCGGCCTTTTTGTCTACGCCGTCTCCGCCCTCATATTGAAGCAGGACGAATGGAAGGAGCTTTTCAAAGCCTACTTCAGGGGCGCCAGGAAACCAAGAGAAAAATCGAACAACAAATAACAATCAACATAAAATTAAATCATGACACGCTTCACTTCCCTAATCGTTGCCATAATTTTGGCCGCCCTCGTTTCGCAAGCCGAAACCGAAAGTCCGATCTTCAACTACGAAAGACCGACCAACCAGGATCTCCTCAACACCAAGTGCGATCTGGAAACTTATCCCGACGCCGACACGGTCATCATGTTTCTGCATGAAGGCAGCCAGTACCAGGAAGACGGCACCGGAATTTCCGTCTGCGACGAATGCATCAAAGTCTTGACGGAGCCCGGCAAGCGCGACAGCCTCGTCGCCAGCTTAAGCTACAACGCGGCCTACGGCACCTCTTACTTCGTGAGAGTGACCATAGTGAAGCCGGACGGCAGGGAAGTGCCCATTGACGTCACGAAATCCGAGACCATGATCGACACCAGCCAGATGAGCTCCAACATCTACGACCCGGCCTCCAAGATCGTGCAGTTAAGCCTGCCCGGCCTGGAAGTGGGGGACATCTACAGGGTGGAGTCCAT
>DFCM01000062.1 GCA_002366995.1 bacterium UBP3_UBA3054
CCCAGCATCACGGCCGCGAACATGACTACAGAAAACGCGGCGCATTTGCCGGCGAAGCCAAGGTCGAGGAATTTAAGGGGCGAAAAGCCGTAGCTCTTGACTCTCCAGGCGCAAAGCGAGAGCAGAAGAACGTAAGAGAGCAGGCTCGCCAATGCCGTACACCACATGCCGAGAGATTTCGTGAAAAACACGTTTATCAAAAGGCAGAAGAGCGCGGAGACGAAGTTGGCTAGGAAAAGGAAACGACTGTTCCCTTTCAGGAAAATCACGTCATGATAAAAAGCATTCGTCTGGCTTGTCAAAGCCGCAAGAAGAGGTATCAGGAAAAAGACTATGGAGGAGTGGAACTCCCCTCTTCCTGTGGTCATAAGGTCCATGAGATCATTGTGGGTCGCCAAAAGTCCTGCCAGCAAAGGCAGAGCCAGGAAGAAATAGAGTCTGGCGAAGCGCCGGCAGATCTCGTACACCGGCTCTTTCCCTTTTTTGGAAACGGCGTCAGCAAGCAAAGGCAGCAGGGTATAAGCCAGCGGAATGCCCAGATACTGGATAAGCATAGCAATTTTCAGGGAGGCATCGTAGCGTCCCACGGTCCCGGCTCCGCCGCTCTGAATGCCAAGGATGACCTTTCCGCAGGTGCCCAGCAGCCAATTGGACAAGCCAAGGAGCATCAGCGGAGTGCCAAAAGCAAGCATACCCTTTAGGGCAGATATGGTCCCACTTTCCACGGGCAACGCGAAATCCTTGTCAGGCTCGGGTACCGGCTCGGTCTCGACGCGTCTGCCGAAAAACTCCAGGAATGCTAGTGCGACATACAAAACGAAGACGTAAGCGCCCTTGACCGCCAGGGTCAGGAAGATCATTTCTCTGAGACCGTAGCCCCTGTGGGCAGCGTAAAAATAGCTTCCCAACGTCAGGGCGGTAAAAAGCATCCTGATGACAGAATGCTGGTTGATCCTTAGCCTGGCCCTGAAGCAGCCGTCCATGAAAAGTTCCATGGTGTTGATGAGGATCAAAGGCAGCGCGGCCCGCAAAAACACTTCAGACCCACCGTTCTTTATGACCTTGTCCGCGATTTGGGGAACAAGCAAGGCAGCCAAGACCGTCAATAAGGAACCCGCAATCAGGATAACGCCCGAGGAGACCAGGCAGATCTTACGCACGTAGCTGACCTTGTGCTCGCCCGCCAGATAGCGTATGACAGACTGGGAAAGGCCCAGGCCCGACAGGATCACAGCCACGGAATAGATCTGCTCAATTAGCCCCCAGGTGCCGAAGACCTCCGAGCCGAAAGCGCCGCCCAGAATATTGATCAGCAGGAAGCCCCGGACAAAATCCATAATGTCCGAAAGGCCGCGGACGGCCATGAAAACGTATTCCCGGCGTGCCTTCATTATTTCTGACTGTATCCCCAGTTCAAAAGATTTTTCACAGCGTCGTCCCTTTCCTTCTTGCTGGGCGCGCCGATGATCACGGCGATCATCCTCCTGTCGTTCCTAAGGCAGGTCGCGGTCACGCAGTAGCCGGCCTGGGCGTAGAAGCCCGTTTTCATGCCGTCAACGCCCTGGCAGCGTCCCACTAGGCTGTTGCGGTTGCTGAGCTGAAATTTGCCGTCCCTGAAAGTGTCGAGCCGCGTGCTGGTCCATTCCAGAAGCTTGGGATACTTCAACAGCTCCCTGGCGAGCATCGCCATGTCGAGGGCGGAAGATTTGTTGTTGGCGCCCTTCTGGGGAAGACCGTGGGGATTGTTGAATTTCGTCGACTTCATGCCGAGCTGTCCGGCCCTTTTGTTCATCATGGCGACGAACTCGTCGACGTTGCCGCCCAAGGTCTCGGCCACGGCGAAAGCCGCGTCGTTGGCGCTCATGATCATGACGCATTTCAAAAGTTCGCCAAGCGTGAATTTTTCCTTTTCCGCCAAATAGACCTGGCTGCCGCCGATCTTACTGGCCGCGGCGGAAACGTTCACCATACCGTCAAGCTTGGCCTCTCCCCTTTCGTCCGCTTCCAGGGCCAGAAGCGTCGTCATCATCTTCGTCATGGAAGCGATCTCCAAAGGATCGTTTTCATTCTTGGCCCACAATATGTCGCCTTTGGTGGCGTCGATCAGTATCCCGCCTTTTATGGCGTCCAAGCCCTTCACCACGGCGCCTCTTTTGACCTTGTTGATGTTCCAGACTTTGGCGAGCGGCGGGACTTTCGGCTTCTCCTTGTCCGGAAGTTCCGGAACTTCAATGGCCGCGAGTTCCTCCATCGGCGTCAGTTCCTTTTCCGGCTCTTTCTTTTCCTTTTTCATATCAGGCCAGAAAGCTACGAAAAAAAGCGCAATGGCGGTCACAAGGAAAAGCAGGAGATACTTATACTTGCCCATTCAATTCTTCCTTTAGTTTTGCGAGTCCGCGGTAAAGGACGGATTTGATGCCGACCGCTCGCGCGCCCTCGACGTTTTCAAGCCTATCGTCTATCAGAAGGCAGTTTGATGCCTCTTCGTTAACAATTTTGAGCGCCCTTTCGAAAAACGCCGCCTCGGGCTTCAGGGCGTGGACTTCGTAGGAAGGGATCCAACCGTCCATGAAGAGCAGTTCAGGCGCTTTCTGCTTCACAAATTCCAAATGCTCTATGTTCGTGTTGGAAAGCACGTAGCAGGGATGCTTTTCATGCAGAGTCCTGGCGAAGGCGGCCGTCTCGCCGGGAAGCCCGAAAATATCGTTCCAGGCCAGGCGGAACTTCTCCCTGTCAAGGCTAACTTTCAGTTCTTTTTCCACCGCGTCCTTAAGGTCGTCGAAAGAGCACAAGCCCCTCTCGAAATCGTCGAGCGGTTTGAAAAGCCTTTTTTGCAGGGCATCCCGGCGCCAGAAAAAACTTATGCTCTTTCTTAGCGGCAGAATGCCGAGGAAATTGCGCCAGAGCCTGGCGTGGGAAAACGGTATCAGAACGCCACCCAGATCCCAGAGAAGAACTTTCACTTCCGCCATCTTCTCCCGTCCAAGCCTTCGTTTAAGGGAGCGCCTTTCAGATACCAGAAAAACAGCCCGGCGTACAGTTTCATCTTCGACTTCACTTTCACGTTAAGGCCCAAAGTCAGAAGCGTCATGACGAAATAAGCGGCAAGGTTCACAAACGTCCTTAAAAAGACGCCCGCCGTCAGAACAAAAAGCGCTGCCTTTCCGTAACGCAATCTAAAGAAAAGCATTCTGGAAATATGGAACTCCACTCTCGCCCTGACGGGAACCTTGTTGGCCGAGCGGCCCTGCAGATGCGTGGCTTTGACATTTGGGAAATGCACGACCTTGAAACCGTTGTCGCGCATCCGGCAGCACCATTCCGTTTCCTCGAAGAAGAAGAAGAAACGGTCGTCAAGCGGCCCGGCTTTTCTCACCGCCTCGCGGGAAGCGAGCATGGCCGCTCCCAAAAGGCTTTCGACTTCCAAAGGCTCGTTTCCGGCCGGATGAGACTTCCCGTAGCGCTTCTGGTAGAGCGAACGGTTGATGAGTTCGCTCGCCAGAGTCGGGACCGGGCCATAGGAGAACTGAGAACTGCCGTCCTCCCTTACAAAGCTGACGCTTCCTAGTCCGAAATTCTCTATTTTCCCGGCCGCCTCAAGCAGATCTTTCAAAAAGTCCGGCGGCAGGATCAGATCGGAATTCAAAAGCAAATAATAAGCGTATCCTTCCCTTTCCAAAACCTTGTTGAAAGCGCCGGCGAACCCCAGGTTCTCGGGCAGGAGCAGAAGCTCCGCCTCCCCTTTCATCTCGGCAAGCCTTTCCTTTTCATTCGGAGACGTAGAAGCGTTGTCTATGATGACAAGGTCGTAGTCGACTCCCCTTCCGGCAGTCTTCAGGGACTCCAACGCCCCCCGGAGTTCTTCCGAGGTGTTGTAGTTTAGGAAAGCCAAAAGGATCTTGGCGCTCATCTTATCAGCGGTCTGAGAAAGAATGATAGTTGGGGGCTTCCTTACTTATCCTGATGTCGTGCGGATGCGCTTCCCTGATGCCGGAAGCGGTAATGCGGCGGAAGATGCCGTTGTGCCTGAGCTCCTCGATGTTCCTGCAGCCGTTGTAGCCGAGCGAGGATCTCAAGCCGCCCGCGAACTGGGTCAAAACGTCGCCGACATGTCCGGCGTACGGGACCATGCCCTCGATGCCTTCCGGCACGAGCTTGTCGGTGGAGACGTCCTGCTGGCTGTAGCGCTCCCTGCTGCTCTTGGAGTCGAGCATCGCGCCCAGGCTGCCCATGCCGCGGTAAACGACGAAGCGGCGGCCCTGGTGGATGATCTTTTCGCCCGGGCTTTCTTCGGTGCCGGCCAAGGTGGAGCCCATCATGATACAGGAGGCTCCGGCCACTATGGCCTTCGCCACGTCGCCGGAATGGCGGATGCCGCCGTCACTGATGATCGGGATCTCGTCGCCGACGCCCTGCGTCGCTTCGTAGACCGCCGTGATCTGCGGGATGCCGACGCCCGTAATGACGCGCGTCGTGCAGATGGAACCGGGGCCGATGCCGACCTTGACGGCGTCAGCGCCCGCTTCCAGCAAGGCTTTCGCGCCTTCCCTGGTCGCGACGTTGCCCGCTATGACGTCCACTTCGGGATAAGTCTTCTTCATGAATTTGACCATCTCGATGACGCCCTTGCTGTGAGCGTGCGCCGTGTCGACGACGATGATGTCGACGCCGACGGCCGCGAGTTTCTCAACTCTCTCGAAATCGTTGGTGCCGCAGGCCGCCGCGCAGAGAAGCCTGTGCTTCTTGTCGCGGCTGACGAAGGGCTCGATGCCTTTCACGATGTTCCTGACGTCGGTGTAGCTGTAAAGCCCGACCAGCTTCCCGTCCTCTACGATCGGGAGTTTGCCGACTTTGTTGCGGCTCATGATGGCGTAAGCCTCGTCGATGGTCGTTGCCCTGGGGGCCGTGATGAGCTTCTTGGTCATGACGTCCTTAAGCTTCACGTTCGTCGACTCAAGATACCTCAGGTCCCTGGAAGTCAGAATGCCCGTCAGCTGGCCAGACGCGTTGGTTATGGGGAATCCGTGGAAGCTGTAGCCCTTATCTTTGCAGATCTTGAGAAGCTCGTCCACCGTTATCTCCTCGTCGAAGATGACGGGCTCGTTGATAAGGCCGTTCAGGTAATGCTTCACCTTCTGAACTTCCGCGGCCTGCAGGACGGGATTGAGCGCCCTGTGAATGACGCCGATGCCGCCGCTGCGCGCCATCTCTATGGCCATCTCGGATTCCGTCACGGTATCCATGGCGGCGGAGATGAAGGGAATGTTCAAGGTGATGTTCCTCGTCAGCCTCGTCTGCAGGCTCGTCTGCGAAGGCAGGAAGTCCGCGTACTGGGTGATGAGCGTCACATCGTCGAAGGTCAGGGCCGTGAAGCCCGCTTCTTTCATGAATTCGTCGACTTTTGGATTGATCATCTTTATATCCTCTGGATTGTTTACTGTTTTTTGGCCAGCGCTTTGGCGGCGATGTCGTGACGGTAATGGGCGCCCTCGAAGGAGATCAGATCAACGCCCCTGTAGGCGGCTTCGCAGGCTTCTTTCACGCTGTTGCCAAGCGCCGTCACGCCAAGAACGCGCCCGCCGGAAGTCAGAAGGCGTTCGCCCTTTTTGACCGTTCCGGCCTGGAAGACCACCGTGTCGGGCAAGGTCGCGGCAAGATCGACGCCCTTGATCTCCATGTGTTTCGTATATGAACCGGGGTAGCCTTTGCTTGCCATAATGACGCAGACCGCGGGACGGGGGTCCCACTTCAGCTGCACGTCGGCAAGCCTTCCCCTCTCGATGGAGAGGAAAACGTCCACCAGATTGTTCTTGAGCCTGGGCAGGACCGCCTGGGTCTCGGGATCGCCGAAGCGCACGTTGTATTCCAAAACGTTCACGCCCTTGCTGCCGATCATCAGTCCGGCGTAGATGACGCCCCGGTAGTCCATCCCCTCTTCCTTAATTCCCTTCAAAGTAGGCAAAAGGATCTTTTCCATGACCTTCTTCTTGAGCTCCTCCGTAACGACGGGCGCCGGGGAGTAAGCTCCCATGCCGCCGGTGTTGGGGCCCTGGTCATAGTCGAAGACGCGCTTGTGGTCCTGGGCGCTCTCCAAGGGAACTATTGTCTTGCCGTCGGTGAAAGCCAATATGGAGGCCTCCTCGCCGTCCAGCAGTTCCTCGATTATGATCTCGCCGCCGGCCGCGCCGAAGACCTTATCCTCCAGCGTCGCCTTCACGGCTTCAAAAGCTTCCTCCTTGCTCTGACAGACGAAAACGCCCTTTCCTGCCGCCAGACCGTCGGCTTTGACAACGCATCTGCCGCCGTTCTTCTCTATGTAGGACCTCGCGGCCGCGGGATC
>DFCM01000044.1 GCA_002366995.1 bacterium UBP3_UBA3054
CAGGTCCTCTTCGACGACATCGAAGGCGCCAAGGAAAACTTCAACAAGTGCATCGAAATGTGCGGCAACGAGGAAGCCACGGAACAGTTCAAGACCCGCCTCAACGAGCTTGATCCCTTCAACAAGACCGTGACGCAGTCCCAGCTGTACGCTCTGCGCGGCAATCCTGCCGAAATGGCCGCGGCCATCGAGAAAGCCATCGAGCAGTACAACCCCGATCCCGCCTCTTTGCAGAAAGCCCTTGTCATGCAGGCCCAGGCCTACATGGAAGCCAGAGACGAAGCCAAGGCCAAGGAGGCCATAAAGAAAGCCATCGACGTCGATCCCGAGACCGACCTGGCCAAGGAGCTGAGCGAAAACTTAAAGAGAATGGAAGCGATGCAGGCCGCCATGCAGAAGAGGATCGAAGAGCAGAAAGCCAATGCCGAAGAATCCGGCGAGGGATCCGAAGCCAAGGAATGACGTCTCCTAGGAAAATAGAGCTTCCCCTTACTAAGGACATCGTGGGAGAACTTAGAGCCGGAGAGTACGTTTTGCTCTCCGGCACTTTATACACCGCAAGGGACGCCGCTCACAAAAGGCTCGTCGAAGCCTTGGAGAGAGGCGAACAGCTTCCTTTCCCCCCGGAAGGGGCGACCATCTATTATACCGGCCCGACGCCGGCGCCCCCTGGTGCTGTCATCGGCTCAGCCGGCCCTACGACCGCTTATCGCATGGACCCCTATGTCGAACCCCTTTTGAAAGCGGGAGTGCTCGGCATGATCGGGAAAGGCGCGAGGAAAGGAAACGTGCCCGAGCTCATAAAAAAATACGGAGCGGTCTATTTCGCCGCGCCGGGAGGCTGCGGCGCCCTTTTGGGCAAAAGCATAGTGGAATGCGAGATCATCGCTTATCCTGATCTCGGCACGGAAGCCGTGAGGAAATTGAAAGTCGTCGATTTCCCGGCCTTCGTCGCCCAGGACAGCTTTGGCGACAGCATATACAAACAGTGAGGACCAATATATGAAAAACATCTTTCTAACAGTTATCGCGGCGCTCTTCTGTGTTTCGGCGCTTTGCGACGAATGTCTTTCCGAACCCTTCACATTCCTCAGTGTGGAGGACATGGAAGAGCCTCTTCTTCTGAAATCTACCGATCCCATTTATTACAGCAAAGATCTTGCGTCCGGCGAACCGGACTCCGTCACCATCAAGGTGCAGGACCTGGACAACCCGGTCTACGAGGAAGTCCTTATGTACCTGGAAGCGCCCTTCGCCGACGGCGTTTTCTACTGGAATTACTACGCCCCGGAATACCGGAATCTGCCCTCCGGCCACACCTACATGCTTTCGGAATGGATCAAGTCAAGCCCGGTAGGCAAATATTACTTTCATACCATCAAGATCGTGCCCGAACCGGCAGTTTTTCTCCTCTTCGGCATCATAGGCTTCTTTTTCCTCAGAAAGCGCGCGAAAGCTTTGGCCGCGGTCCTTGCCGCCATAACGGTCTTTGCGGCCACCAATGCCAAGGCTGACGGCTGCGTGCAGTCTGTCACGGCCGGCCAGTTCTTCCCCTTTGATCGGATGGTCATCATCAACTACGTCCTTGATTCCGACGTGAACGACGAGTTCACCGTCGACTTCTTCTGCACCACCGACGAAGGCGCGACCTTCTATAAGCTTTCGGAATACGGAACACTTTCCGGAGAAGGCGAAAGCGGTACGGTGCAGGGCAACGGCGCCCATAAGATCTTCTGGACGCCGGGCGAAAACTTCGACTATATCCACTCCGACAGCATGAGGATCAAAGTTACGGGCGAAGTCGTTCCGCCGCCCCCCAAGACTTTCATGACCATCGACCTTTCCGACGGCTCCGTCAGCTATTCCCCCGAACCGCCCGAAAGCTGGACGGAAGAGTACAAGACGACGAAGCTTGCTCTGAAGCGCATTGAAGCGGGCACCTTCCTGATGGGCAGCCCCGCAGATTTCTCCAAGAGGGGAGACACGGATCTTTATCAGCACGAAGTTACGCTCACCAAGCCGTATTATATCGGAGTCTTCGAAGTGACGCAGGCCCAGTATGAGCTCATAACCGGAAACAACCCCTCGCACGTATTGGCCCCGACGCGTCCCGTGGAGTCCGCGGATTTCACCACCTTAAGAGGATCCGACGGTTTCTTCCAGAAACTGAACGCCAAGACCGGCCTGACCTTCGACCTTCCCACGGAAGCGCAGTGGGAGATGGCCTGCCGCGCGGGAACGACCACTAGTTTGAACAACGGGACTGACATTCAGTCCGACGACTGGGATCCCAACCTGGCCCATCTCGGACGCTACTCCGGCAACCTTGAGGACAATATTCCCAGCCTTCAATACAACGATTACCATACCCTCGTGGGGTCGTACCTTCCCAACGCCTGGGGCCTCTACGATATGCACGGCAACGTGGAAGAATGGTGCCTTGACTGGATCGACAACTCTCATCTCCACAATACCGATCCGACCGTTGACGAAGTTGGCAATCTGACAGGCAATTACGCGACGGTTCGCGGCGGCGGCTGGGGAAAGAACGGTCATGCCTGCTGCTCGGCCTCCCGCAACATACAGACCAAAACCCAGTCTTCCACCTCCAATATGAAGGACAAAATAGGCTTCCGCGTGTTCATGCAGCTTGATTGATACTAGTCCAGAAGCCGGGCTTTGACGGGGCAGATTGATTGAAAGGCTTTGAGGTCGAGAAGGGGAGAGGCCTTCTCATCGAAGCCCGGTTCGTAATCGCGGCCGCAGGCCGCGTATTTGCCGCCGGAAGCTGGATTGTAGGGGAGAAAATCCACCGAGGTGAGATT
>DFCM01000001.1:0-332 GCA_002366995.1 bacterium UBP3_UBA3054
TCCGTCAATATGCTTTTTGGGTGCGATGTCGATTGGCTGGGCGGCGGGGGACTCTTCGGCGTAGTGCTTTTGGAAGCGCTGCACCTTTACCCCATCATGTACCTTAACGTGACGGCTTCCCTTGCCAGCCTTGACGAGTCGCTCTTGGAAGCGGCGAGGATGACGGGCGCCAAACCTCTGACCATCTGGCGCAAGATCATTCTTCCGCTCTTTCTGCCCGGCTATTTCGCGGGCGCCATCTTAGTCTTCATCTGGGCTTTCACGGATCTGGGAACGCCCCTTATCTTCGAATTCCGCAATTGCCTGGCCGTCAACATTTTTGACCGCGTGAC
>DFCM01000001.1:472-2910 GCA_002366995.1 bacterium UBP3_UBA3054
GCCACCTGCGTTTTCTTCCTTATCAGCAAGGCGCTTTCCAAGGATGTTAGGGTGATCTCCACTTCCAAGGGAGCGCAGGGAACTAGCGGCAAAAAGCTCTCCGCCCCCACGCTCGTTTTCGTCTACGCTTTCCTTGCGGTAGTCACCCTTTTGGCTCTCATGCCGCACATCAGCGTCATTCTCGTGGCCATATCCGACAAGTGGTTCATGACGGTCCTGCCGGAAAGCTACACGCTCCGCCATTTCGCCGGAGCTTTCACGCACAAGCTGGCTGTTTCCGGCATCCGCAACTCCCTTTTCCTTAGTTCGGCGGCCACGGCCTGCGACATAATTCTGGGCATAATGGTCGGCTATCTTTTGGCCCGCAACAAGGGCTGGTGGCGCGAAGCTCTTGACGCGCTCATCATGCTGCCTCTGGCGGTGCCGGGCATAGTTCTGGCCTTCTCTTACCTTTCCACCTTCTCCGGAACGAGATTGGACCCTCTCAAGGATCCGACCGCGCTGCTCATCATCTGCTACAGCGTAAGAAGGCTTCCCTACATCGTGCGTTCCGTTTACGCGGGCTTCCAGCACATAGGCGAGGCGATGGAAGAGGCGGGGAGAAGTTTGGGCGCCGGATTTGCCCGCGTCACAAGGGACATTACGCTCCCTCTGCTCTCTACGCACATAGCGGCCGGGGCGATCCTGACGTTCGCTTTCTGCATGTTCGAAGTAGGGGCGACCATTCTACTGGCAGCCAGGGAGTGGGATTACCCCATAGCCAAGACCATCTACGCCCTTAACATGCGCTTAGGCGACGGGCCCTGCATCGCTTCCGCTATGGGCGTAATAGGCATGGTCCTTTTAGGCGCCTGTCTGCTTATTTCCGGGGCGCTGCTTGGCAAAAAGATGGGCGAGATCTTCCGCGGATCATCCAATTGAGACAAATCCATATCCAATTATGCTAAAATATTTAAGTTAATCTAAAAATTTGGAGATAAATATGAAAAAACTTTTGCTTTTAACCCTCTCTTTGGTCTTCATCTTAGCCGCCTGCAAAGCTAAGACTAACGAGCCGAACGCCCAAGCCCCGTCAAACGGAGAAGCCGCGGTCGAAAATTCGGAAGAATCCCAGCAGGCCGGCGCCCTGAACCAGAAGATCATACAGATATCCATGGAAGTCATGCAGCTGATGAAGGACGCCCTGGAAAAAGAAGACTACAAGGCTCTTAACGAAAAGATCGACGCTTTGAAAGAGGAGAACGCCGACGATCCTGTCGTCCAGAAAGCGCTGCTCGGCGCGAAATTCACCGCGCTTCTTTTCGCCGAAGATTTCGACGCCGCCGACAAATTGCTCGAATCCCTGCCCGATCCCGAAATGAAAAAACAGATCAGCGAGAAAAAAGAGCAGGCCTTCTCCAAGGGCAACATCAACCTCACCAAGGCTAATCTCTGCTACCAGCTCGGCTTGGAAGAAAAAGGCGACGCCCTTTTGGAATCCGTAATAGAAGAAGAAAAGGACAAAACCATCCTGCAGATGGCGATGGTTTTGAAAGCCAGGAAATTCCTCATGACGGGAGACTCCGAGAATTTTGAAAAGACCATGCAGGCCGCCATCGACGTCGACCCGACCAGCGAGCTCTCCCAGAACATCTCCGCCCAAATGACCGCCGTCAGCCAGATGATGAAGGCCCAGGAGAAGACCGAAGATGAAGAGGTTGAGCAGGAAAAGAGCGAAGAAGAGGAAGAAGTTATCAAAGAACCGGCTGAGTAACACTATGAACAAATTTCCGTTATTGCTGCTGTCCGGACTGCTCCTGATCCTGACAGGCTGTGCGTCCACCGGCGAATCCGGCGATGCCGAAGAAGCCAATGCCGATCTGCAGAAGCTCAAAGAGCTGATGTACGAACCGGAAGAGGTGAAGCTTAACGACATCATGAAAAAGGCCGCGGAAAAGGAAGACTGGCTCGGCGCGGTTCCCAAGATCGAAGAGCTTATCACAAAAGGCTTGGCTAACGGTGACTTCGCGGAAGACTCCATTCTCTGTGAGGAAATGAGCAAAAACAAGTTCCACTGCCTCCTTATCGCGAGAAAGTACGACGAGGCCATGAAGTTCGCAGAAAGGCTTCCATATGTCCAGGAAGAGATAAAGGCGGGGAAGAATTACCGCAGCGAAAGCAATACGGTAATTTTGGAAGCGGGCACTATCGGCAAGTACGGCTCGTGGAAGAAAGCCACTGCGAAGCTGGACGCTTACCTCAAAAAGTCCGACATCACGAAAGAGGACAGGCAGAAGGTCATGTACTTCAAGGCTCTTGCCTCAAGCGAAAGTGATCCCAAAAAATGCATAAAGCTTCTGAAAGAGACCAAGGCCGTCGACCCTGAAAGCAAGATCTCGGAACTTATCGACAGCCAAATCGAGGCTATGGAAAGAAAATAACAATTAATCAAGGATAAA
>DFCM01000083.1:0-12760 GCA_002366995.1 bacterium UBP3_UBA3054
TGGCGAAAGCGTGGGCCATGGTCTTCCAGGCGTTCTCCAAAGAAGTGCCGTCGTTCTCGTCGTCGCCCTCGGGGCTCACGTAGTAGGTGTTGGCGTAGTTGCTGACCGTGAAGGTGTTGCTGCTGCCGTCGTAGGAGTTGTAGGCGAAGGTGTAAACGACCGTACTGGGCCTGGGGCAGCTGTCCTCGATGGTGTAGTAGAAGGTCGTGGTGTTGCCGGCGCTGATCTCGCCGCTGGCCGGGTTGATGGTGGCGCCTTCCGTGTCGCTGGTGATGGTGAAGACCGCGGTGACGGAACCTTCGTTTGTCACCTCAAAGCTCTTGGTGCAGGGCTTCAGGGTCACGGCCTTGGTGGCGGAGAAGACGGGCACCGGGCGGGGCATGTCTGCCAGCATGTTGATGGTCATGGATTCCTCGCCCCAGGTCAGGGTCAGCTGACCGGAAACGGGGCCCTGGACTTTCTCGCGGTTGATAGAGACCGCTTTCTTGATCTTGGAGTCGGCGGGGATCGTGATATTCTCCTCGAAGGTGCACCATTCCTCTTCGGCTTTGATGTTCACTTCCAGTTCCTTGTTGGAGACGTTGTAAAGTTCGATCTCCATGGAATCCTCGGTCTGACCGAAATCAAGAGTGGAGGGAGTAATGTAAAGGTCCTGGGTGGGCATCTCGCCCATCCAGAGACGGCTGCCGGCCACGTTCTTGCCGGTCACGGGGTCTCTGCTCATCATGGAGCCGCCGAACAACAGTTTGCCGTCGTCGGTCACGGCGCAGGAGGCCCGATAGGCCGCCACAGGCAGCTTGGTGGTGTGGACCACCGCGGACCTCAGAATGGTGTTGACGATCTGGAAAGTGTCCAGGGGAACGAGCTGATTGTCCTCATTTCTGGTACGGCCGCCGATGACGTAGATGACGCCGTTGTAGCCCACCACCGCCGGGTCGCTGACAGGGATCTGCAGAACCAGATCATCGTCCACCAGCTGGAAGGTCTCGCCTTCATCCAGATTGATGTTGGTCTCCATGTAGCGGATCTTAGAGGAAACGCCGCTGTCGCCCAACACGTAGATCTTGCTGCCCAAAGTGGCGATGCCGAAAGACGTCAGGTTCTCGCCGTAGATGCCCTCGTAAACTTTCCACTGGTCGGTCTTGGTGTTGTAGGTCTGCATGTGCATGGCGCCGTCCGGGCCCCAGAAACCGCCGCCCAAAACGTAGGCGATGCCGTCGATGCAGACCGCGCCGCCGTTGTACTGGCAGTGATAGCCGCCTGAGAAAGCCAGGGCATTGTTGGATCCGCTCCAGGCGCCGTAGGGACTCTCGGGATCCTGTTTGGGTTTTCTGTTGGGGTTGTAGATACTGAAGGTGCCGTCCCAGGAGGGGTATCCGCCGTGCAGGAAGAAGGAGGGCGTGCCGGATTCGTCGAAGTCGTAAAGGAAGGCCTGGTTGCTGCCGCAGTTCACGCCGTCGCCGGCCACGGCTTCCTGGACCTGCCAGGAGTCCTCGTTGTCGTCGATCCAACGGGCGGAGCATTTGCCGCCTTCCATGTTGACGTAAGTCGGAGGACCGGAACCGTCCCACTTGGAAGAATCCCAGGTGTCGCTCGCCACGTCATAGATGCTGAACTGCACGCTGCGGTTGAAGGAGAAGGCCTCGCCGTAGGTGTTGCTGGGCCAGCTATAGCCGGGGTCGGTCAGATCGCCGGTGGGCCTGTAGCTGGGATCAGCTTTTTTATTCAGATAATCTTTCATGTTGGAGAAATACAAGCCGAGGCCGGAAAGTCCGACGTTGCAGGCCTGGCCGGCGGCGATCATGTATTTGCCATCCAGGTAGGCGCTGGCGCCCAGGTACGTCGGCCAGTAGCCCACCACTTCGCGGAAGGGGTCGTCGGTCGCCACGAACTGCACGTTGGTGGTGACGAGTACGGCTTTCCTGGCGGAGGAGCTGCTGAAAAGCTCGACAGTTTTGTTGGTCGGGCAGGGAACGTCGCAATCGTGGTACCATTCCTTTCCCTTGTCCTCGCGGACGGTGGGCCTACTGGAATCATAATACCTGAAGGGCCACCAGGAGGGGTTCTGGGCTTTCTCGGTCCAAATTTCGTCGTCGGCCAAGACCTGGCCGAGCATAAGGAACGCCAAAAGCATGAAAAAGAGTTTTTTCATTAGTGCATCCTGTTTTTGTTGGTTAATTGTGTAGGTAGCTAGTACACATTATAGCAAAAAAGAGGCGCGCCCGAAGGCGCGCCTCTTGATTCCCCCCTGACGGGCCGGCTTATTTCCTGCGTAAGGCGAAGAGCGCCAGGGCGATCAAGGCCAGACCGCAGAGCGGTTCGGGGATGAAGGCCCAGCCGACCTTGCGTTCGCCGTACTGCGTCTCGGGATCGGTCTTGTACCAGGTGCCCTGGACGAAGTTCGGCACTTCGTTGGTGTAGTCCGTGAAGTAGATGCCGAACATATCCAGCTCGTAGATGACGGAAACGTCCTCGTCGGGATAGTAGGCGTCGCCGCCGGGACCGCCGATGTCATAGTACTGGTTGTGCTGGCTGAGCACCGCGTAATCCTCGTGCCCGTTCAGGACCGTCGCGCCGCCGGTGGCGTACGAGCAGGTCCACATCGGATCATACTCGTAGTTCTGATCAGGTATTTCGGCGAAGATGTTGCTGGTGCAGACCTGGGCGGCTCCGTACCAGGTGTCCTGGAAGTTGGAGCTGATGGCCACGCAGACGCCGCCGTTGGAGTGCTGCTTCGTGAAGGTGTTGGCCGTGATGTAGGCGAAGTTGGTGTTGGACCTGTCGTCACGGGCCGGGTATCCGTTGTGGTAGATGCCCCTGGTGAAGCCTTCGAAGAGGTTGTTGTTGATGGTGATGTCGTCCGGGCCGATATTGCCGTGATAGGTCAGGCCGATGTAGTAGAAGTGCTCCCAGTTGGTGACCTGGTTGGTGGTCACGTCATAGCATTCCCCGTCGAACATGCCGTAGAAGTAGTTGTTGTCGATCTGGACGCCGTTGGGGTTGTTGATGCCGATCAGCTCGGTCATGTTGGGCAGACTGGCGCCCACGCCCGTCGTCACGATGTTGGTGTCCGGGTAAGAGCCGTCCAGGATGAAGTTGCTGAAGCGGACGTGGTTCACGTTCTCCATCTTGATGGCGGGAACTTCGTCCCAGACGTCGCCGCCGGTGCCCTTGTGCCACTTCTTGTCGCCGGGAGTCAAAAGCGGACGGTCGATCTCACTGACGAAATATCCGCTGACCGCGATCGGCTTGTCAGTCGTTTCGCCCTTCACCCAGAGGTAGGATTTCTTGGAAAGATCAAGAGTCCAGTCCGTGGGCTGCTGGGAGTCTCCGGCATAGACGGCGGTGGCCACGGAAAGCACGATCTGGCCCTCGTCCGCGGAGCCGCTGGGCACGGCATCGAACGCGTAGGCCAAGGTCTTCCAGGCTTTTTCAGGAGAAGTGCCGTCGTTGTCGTCGCTGCCCTCGGGGCTCACGTAGTAGACGTTGGGATAGTTGTCCACCGTGAAGGTCTCTTTGCTGCCGTCGTAGGAATTGTATTCCATAGTGTAGACCACCGTGCCGGGACGCGGGCAGGATTCCCCGATCGTGTAGTAGAAGGTCGTGGTATTGCCGGCGCTGATCTCGCCGGAAGCAGGATTGATGGTGGCGCCTTCCGTGTCGCTGGTTATTGTGTAGACCAGGGAGACGGAGCCCGCGTTGGTCACCTCGAAGCTCTTGGTGTTGGGCTTCAGGGTGATGTCCTTATGAGAAGAGAACACGGCGATGGGGCGCGGCTTGTCGGCCAGGACGCCGATCGTCATGGATTCCTCGCCCCAGGTCAGAGCGATCTGGCCGGAGACCGGGCCTTCCACTTTCGAGCGGTCGATGGCGACAGTCTTCTTGATCTCGGAGTTCTCAGGAACCGTGATCGTCGCGTCGAACTCGAGCCAGGGTTCCTCGCACTTCAGATTGACTTCCAAGTCGTTGGCGGAAACGTTGTAGAGACTGATCTCCATGCTGTCTTCCGTCTGACCGAAGTCAAGGGTGGAGGGAGAAACGTAGAGGTCCTGGGTCGGCATCTCGCCGATCCAGAGACGGCTGCCGGCCACTTCCTTGCCGGTCACAGGGTCGACGCTCCTCATGGAGCCGCCGAACAGAAGCTTGCCGTCTTCCGTCACGGCGCAGGCCGCGTAGCAAGCGGCGATGGGCAGCTTGGTGGTGTGGACCACCGCGGATCTCAGAACCGTGTTGACGATCTGGAAATCGTCGATGGGCTTGACCACGGTGTTGGTCACACCCTCGTCGATGACCTGGACTCTGGAACGGCCGCCGATGGCGTAGATGACGCCGTTGTAGCCCACCACGGCGGGACAGGAGACCGGGATCTGCAGTTCGAGGTCGCTGTCCGTGAACTTATACTCGTTCGTGGCGGTCTCCATAACGCGGATCTTACTTGAGATCGAGCTGTCGCCCAGGAGGTAGATCTTGCTGCCCCAGGTGGCGATGCCGAAGTCCGTGAGATTCTCGGGATAGATGTTCTCGTACACCGCCCACTGGTCGCTCTTGGTGTTGTAGGTCTGCATGTTCAGCTGACCGTCGGGACCCCAGAAGCCGCCGCCCAAAACGTAGGCCACGCCGTCGATGCAGACCGCGCCGCCGCCGTATTGGGCCAGGTTGCCGCTGCTGAAGGCCGTGGCGGGGCTGGATCCGCTCCAGGCGCCGTAGGGGCTGTCAGGATTGTTCGAGGGCTTCCTGTTGGGGTTGTAGATGCTGAAATTGCCTTCCCAAGAGGGATAGCCGGCGTGCAGGAAGAAGGAGGGCGTTCCGGATTCGTCGAAGTCGTAAAGGAAAGCCTGGTTGGAACCAAGGCGAGCGCCGTCACGCATGACGCCTTCCTGAACTACCCATTCGTCATCGGCGACGCGGGCGCCGCATTTGCCGCTTTCCATGTTGACGTAGGTCGGGGGACCGGAGCCGTCGTACTTGGAGGATTCCCAAGTGTCGCTTGCCACGTCGTAGATGTGGAACTGCACGCTGCGGTTGTAGGAGAACTGTTCGCTGGCGTAGGCGTAGGAGTTGCTGGGCCAGAAATAGGCGTAGTCGATAAGGTCGCCGGATTTCGTCCCGTTCCTCAGGAAATTGCAGAAGTTGCTCATGCCGGGGAAATAGAATTTGTTCCCGGCGTTCTGGGAAAGCGACCAGTTGCACATCTGTCCGGCGGCGATCATGTATTTGCCGTCCAGATAGGCCGCCGCGCCGTAGAAGGTCGGCCAGTAGCCCGTGACTTCCTTGAAGGGGTCGTCGGTGGCCACCAGCTGCATGTCGTTGGTGACGACCTGGGCTTTTCTCCAGGTGCCGGCGTTCAGGGCGATGATCGTCCTGTTGGTCGGGCAGGGAGGCTCGAGGTCGGCGTACCATTCGATGAAATCAGCCCTTGCCGAAGACCGTTTGGGATCGTACTTCTGATACGGCCACCAGGAGGGGTTCTGGGCCTTTTCCGTCCAGATGTCGTCGGCCATGAGCTGGCCCGTCAGAAGGAAAAGGACTAGGAGCAAAAGAAAACGTTTCATGTTGTCCTTGTTTCGTTGGTTAAAAGTATCGCGGGGGCACATATGAGCCCCTCAACTAATGGCTATTATAACAAAACGCAAGCGAAAAATAAACCTGATTCCCCCGCCGGGCGCGATTTTTGCTACAATCAAGGCATGAATAAACTACTTATCATCCCCTGCTTTTCGGCCGCCTGGAAGAGTTTCAGCAAATGGTGGCTGATCCTGTGTCTGGTGGCGGCTATACCCTGCCTTTATTCCCTTTTCCTCGTGAGCGGCGACATAAAAGCCAGCCTTAAGGAAACGCGGGAGGAACTTCAGGAATTCTCAACCATCATGAGCGACGACTCGCTGGAGGGAGAGGCCAAGATCGAAAAGCTGCAGACCTTCCTTGAGAAGCACCAGGCCAAAAACGCTGCCAGGACGAAAGGCAGAAAAAGTTTCGCCATTTTGGCGGGATTGGTCATCGTAACGATCGTTCTGCAGGTCGTGCTTATCCTCTACTCCAAGAGAGCCACGGCGAAAGACGACGAGGAGGGCCGGAAAGATCTGAACCGGGGGCTGGCGCGCTCTCTGCTTTTGTCGCTTTCCTACGTTGTCTTGGCTTTCATCAAGTTGATGCCCTTTGTCATCCTGTTCTTCCCGGCTTTGTTCGTAGGAATTATTTTCGTCTTCATCTCCCCTCTTCTCGCACTTCTGGTCCTTTTGCTCTGGTTTCTGGGAGGCTTGTGGTTCTACTCCCGCTGGTACTTCACGGACTACATCATCACCGAAACTTCCGCCAACCCCTTCACAGCTTTGGGAGAAAGCTGGTCGCTTACCAGGGGCAATCAGTTCGCGGTCTGGGTGCTTGTTCTGACGGCCTTCATTTTGCACATCCCCGCCTTTTTCACCCTGGGGCTTTCCACTATCCCGACGCGTTCCTTCGACTTTACGCTGCGCGCCACGGCGTACAGGCAGCTTAAGGGAGAAGCATGAAGCTTCAGGCGATCGTCTGCGCAGCCGCGAACGGCGTCATTGGGAACGCGGGCGCCCTGCCCTGGAACGTGCCGGAAGACATGCGGCATTTTAAGGAATTGACCATGGGGCACGCCCTGATCGTGGGACGCAAGTCTTACATGGGCCCCCTGGCCGGCCGCAAACTCGTTGTGTTGAGCCGTAAGGGCTTTTCGGCGCCGGAGGGCATAGAGATAGCCAAAACGAAAGAAGAGGCCCTTAAAACCGCTCTGAGCGCGGACCCGGAGCCCTTCGTCATCGGCGGAGCCGAGATCTACAAAATTTTCGAGCCGGATATCAGCGAGATATACCTCACGCGCCTAAATAGTGATTACCCCGGCGACACGCTTTTCCCCATCTCTCTTGACGGTTGGGAAAAAACTGAGGAGCGCGCTTTTTCGGAAGGAACGTTCGAGACCTGGGTGAAAGGTCAGCGCATGCGGTAAACAAGGTAGGCGCCGACGCCCAAAAAGACGACGTTGGCGGCCCAGCAGGCGACGATGGCGTTGACTTTTCCTTCCTTGGCCAGATTGATGAGCAGATACGCCACCACAAAGTAGCCCAGGCAGAGGATAATGCTCGTAAGTACGCCCTTCATCATGCCGGCCCTGGTATGGAAAATGCCGAACGGCGCGGCCAAAAGCACGAAGACGAAACAGGCGAAAGGCATGGCGTAGCGCCTGTGCAGGTCGGCCTTCAGGGAGTAATAGCGGCTGGATTCCTCTTTCACGGTGCGGGCGGCGTTCTTCAGCTCCTTCAAGTTCATGTTCATCTCGTCGTCGATGGCGTGGCTGAAGATCACTTCCGGCGTCTCGTCGTAAACTGAAAGCCTTCTCTTTTTGTAAGTGGAAGTGTCCTTGGGCTTCTCATCCGCGTCGTAGATGATCTCCTTGACGTTGAAGAAATACCAGCCGTAGCCCGCGATGTACTCGGCGCTCTCGGCTTCCAGCTGCCTTATGATGCGGCGGGTGCTGGGCTTGTAGTGCCTGATGGAGATATAGCGGAACTTGTTGGGCTCGTCGGTCGCCTGGAGGTTCCAGATGCGGTTGGCCTTCGTGTTCTCGAAAGTGACGAATGATGTGCTCTGCCCCTGGCTGATGCTCTGCGTCAAAGTCGAGGCCTTCTTCGGCATGATCTCCTGGGCTTTCCTCCTGGCGATCGGCCCGCAGTATTCGGAAAGTCCGAAAGTGGCAAGCGTGATCAGGAGGGCGCAGCAAAGATACGGCCTGATGATCCTGGTCAGGGCGATGCCGCTGGCGCGCATGGCGATGATCTCATTGGTCCTGGAAAGGTTTCCCAGACAGTAAAGGATCGCCAAAAGCACCGCGAACGGCATGACGATCGAGAAGATCTCGGGGATCCTCATGACGTAGAAAGTCGCTATCTCGCTGACGGTCTTCTCCTCCTCAAGGAAGTCGGAAAGATTGTTGGTCATGTCGTAGGCGAAGAACAGGACCAAAAACGCCGCAAGGCAGTAGAAGAGCGGCAGGAAGAAAGACTTTATGAGATAACGGTCGATAAGCTTCATAATTTTCAGATTTCCTTTTTGGGAAGCAGTTCCGGTTCATAAAAAGACTGCTTCTGGGGCTTCTTCTCAAACAAATGCGCGAACAGAAGGCGCCAGACCATGAAGACAGCCTCGTAAACGATCTTTTTGTTCATTTTGGAGATGCCGTTGCTCCTCTCGTAGAAAATGATCGGCACTTCCCTGATCTTGAATCCTTTTATCCAGGCGTAGTAAGTCAGCTCTATCTGGAAGGAGTAGCCGTTGGAACGGATGTTGTCCATGTCTATTGCCTCGAGGACCTTTCGTCTGAAGCATTTGAAACCGCCCGTCGCGTCGTTGGCGGGAAGGCCGGTTATAACTTTGACGTACATCGTGGCGAAAACGGAGAGCAAGACGCGGCGCAGCGGCCAGTTGATGACGCTTATTCCGGAAGTGTAGCGCGAACCAAGGACAAGGTCGGCGTGACTGGCCACGTGCAGAAAATCCGCCACGTAGGAGGGATCGTGGGAAAAGTCGCAGTCCATCTCGAAGATGAACTCGTAATCCCTTTCAAGGGCCCAGCGGAAGCCCGCGATGTAAGCCGTGCCCAGGCCCAGCTTCCCTTCGCGGTGGATGGCGTGGGTAAGATGGTCGTTAGCGCAGAGCTCGTCAACGACGTCGCCCGTGCCGTCCGGCGAGTTGTCGTCGATAAAAAGGAGACCGATGGAAGGATACAACGACCTTAGAGCGTCGTGCATCTTGACGACGTTCTCCCGCTCGTTGTAGGTCGGTATGATGATAAGGGATCTGCCCTCGTTTTTCTTGGCTTCCTCAGTCATAGTTATCCATTCTGTGAATAGTAAGGATAACAGAAAGCGGAAAACAAGTCAACAAAAGCTCCCGCTCCCCTTCTTTACATTGAAAGCCCCTTTTGCTACAATGCTTCCTACCAATTCGAGAGAAAATGGGCCGGTAGCTCAGCTGGGAGAGCGCAGCGTTCGCAATGCTGAGGCCGAGAGTTCGATCCTCTTCCGGTCCACCAAATATTAAGCCTTTCCGCAATGGAAAGGCTTTTTTGTTTTCAGATCGGTATAAAAAAAACGGCCCGCTTGCGCGGGCCGTTCTTTTTGCTCCTCTAAGGAAGATTAATACACATGAGTGGATTCTTCTTCCACGACCGGGTTCTTGAGCAGGTCGGAGTTCAGGTAGGATTTGATACGAGCATCGCCAACGGCTTCGCCTTTGGCTTTGATCGTCCAAGTCACAGCCTGCTTCGGCACGAGAACAGGAACGGTCTCGAAGGTCACTTCTTTGCCGGTGACAGTGCCGTTGGTGGCGCCGCCGCAGGAGATCGGGGTGATCTCGGCCGGGAACACGACCTTCATCGTGATGTTGGAGTCATCAGCAGTGCCCTGGTTGGTCACGGTGATGGTGTAGGTCACTTCTTCAGCGGGCTCAGCATCGAGCTGGATCGGGTCGGGATCGTCGACCATTTCGATCAGCAGAGCGGCCTGGCCGTACCACTTGGTGTTGCAGCAAGCCTGCTTGGTCACACCGTCGATGGTGGTGGTGGCGCAGTTGGTGGTTTCGCCGACCACAGGAGAGGTGGCGACCACGCTGAACTCAACTTTCTGGCCGGGGCCGAGGGACGGGACGGTCCAGGTGTTGCCCTGAGCGCCATTGGCGTCGAGGACCTGGAGGTTGGCGCCGGGCTGTTCGGAAACGGTGAAGTTCTCGAACGTGGTGTCGCCAGTGTTGACCACGGTGATGGTGTAGTTGGCTTTCTTGTTGACCAGCTGGGATTCGGTGCCGGACTTGTAGATCTCAAACTGAGGCTTGAAGACCTTGGTGCAAGCCTGAGCTTCGGCCTGGTTGGTGTTGTCGCCCTTAGCGGTGACTTTGTTGCAGTAAGTGCCGCGATCTTTGGCAACAGCCTGGAAGGAAGCGGTCTTGACGCAGCCGGGGATCATGTCGCCGGCAGTCATGGTGAAGGTGCGGGCTTCAGGATCGGAGACGAGAGAGACGCCCTCGGGGAGGGTATCGGTCACGACCACGTTCTTGGCCAAACCGGAACCAACGTTCTTGATGGTCACGGTGTAGGTGAAGGGCTGGTCGACCAGAGCGGTCTCAGGAGCGGTCTTTTCGACTTCGATTCTGGGGTTGGTGGCTTTGACTACGAAGCAGGTACGGGGATAAGCAATGACGTAAGCGCACTGCTTGAAGGTACCTTCCTGGTTGGCCTGCCAAGTGATCTCGATGTTCTGGCACTGGAAAGCATCCAGATCGCCGAGAGTCCAGGTCAGGGACGTGCCGTTGACCTGAGCGGCAGGATTAGAGCTGACGTAGGTCAGACCTTCCGGAACGGAGCTCTTGACCGTGACTTCCGCCACATCCTGATTCGGGGTGACGATCATCTGGCTGCTGAACTGTTCATTCAAGCTGACTTCAGTGGTGCCGGCATACTGGATGCCGACCAAGCTGGTGCAAGCGGCGGAACCGTTCTGGGTGATGGGGGCGCAATCAGCGATGGCGCTGCCGGCGACTAAGCAGGCAACGAGGCTGAGGGCCATGAGGCTTTTGAGAAGTTTCACTTCTTTTCTCCTTAGTTGTTAAACGTTTAACTGTTATGGCGGGCGCTACCCGCCTTTTGCTTATGGAACTAAAAAATATCAGTACAGGTGCGTGGATTCCTCTTCGCAGACCGGAGTCTCAAGCAAGTTGGTCTTCACGTATACTCTGAGACGCGCGTCGTCGACGCTCAGAGCCTGGGCCTTTATTCTATAGATTATTTCCTGTTTGGGCTGGATCGTCGGGACAGGAGCGAAGATGACCTTCTGGCCCTGGATCTGGCTGCCGATGGCTCCGGACACGGCCAGAGGCTTCAAGCTGTTCGGGAAGACCGCCGTAACTTCGACGTTGCTGTCCTGAGCAGTGCCCTGGTTCATGACGGAGATGGTGTAGACAGTTTCGCCGCCGATCTCGACCGGGTCGGGATCATCGACCACCTCGACTCTGACAGCCGGCATGCCGCGCCAAACGGTCGGGGCTTCAGCCTGTCTGCGGAGTCCTTCGCGGCACTCAGCCGTGACGGTGTTGACATGCGTGCCGGGCGTATGGCAGGTGACGGTCACGTTGAAGGTCTGGGACTGGCCGGGACCGAGCGTGTTGAGACGCCATATGACCTGGTTGCCCTGGACCTGGCCTCCGCTGGAGGAGACGTAAGTCGTGTGCGGCGGCAGAGTGTCGACGACCACGACGTCGGTCAGGCCGGCGTCGCCCGGGTTCGTAACGACGATATTGTAGTTAGCCTTGCGGCCGAGGAACTGGCTGGGCGTGCCGTCTTTGGTCAGCTGCAGCTGGCGTTCCTGAACGACCGTGCAGGCGGTTGATTCAGCCGTGCCGGCGTTGGAGGTCGTCACGACCGCGCGGTTGCAGTGTCTGCCGCGGGCGACAGCCGTGGCGGCAAGGGTAAGCGTTCTGGATTCGCCCGGAGCGAGGGAACCGATCTCCTGGCTCAGCTGGGAGGAGCCGCTGCTGTGGCGGAGACCCTCAGGCAGATAGTCGTTCAGGACCACGTTCTTGGCGGTGCCGTCGCCGACGTTGCTGATCGTAATGGTATAGGGAACGTTCTCGCCGAGGACCGCGGTCTCGGGACCGGTCTTCTCAATGGCGATGCGCGCTCTCACCGTCTTGGCGGCGGAGCAGGAGCAGCTCGTCGTCTGCAGGAAGGCGCAGAGCTTAAGATCGACGTCGTTTATGGAGCGGTACTGGACCTGGAAGGTTCTTTCCTCTCCCCTTTCAACGCTGCCCAGATCCCAGACGATGTTGTTGCCGGATCTGGTGGCCTGAGGCTGCGTGCCGACGCATTCGAGGCCGTTGGCCATCGGATGGACGACCTGGCAGGTCTGGTAGCGGTTGGCCGCTCTGAAACGAATGACGCAGACCTGGCTTTCGCCGACCTGCCATTCGCCGGGGGCCGTGACAACGATCTCGTCGGTGCCGCCGCAGGAGAAAGCTCTCGGAGCGTAGGTGCGGACCGGAGCGGGAGCGGGCTCGTCAGCGAACGCGTCGCCGTCGGCAACCGCGTTGCCAACGAAAAGGCATACCATGGCCGTCAAAGCGGCCAAACTAAGAAGTTTTGTACGAATATTCATCACGGTCTCACACACAAGTTTGATTGTTAACTAAGCACATTCTACCAAACCTCACTCCGATAAGTCAAGTAAGCGCCCGAGGAGGGTCACTGTTTTTTGACCTCCGCCCCGTCGACTTCCAAGGTCCAATTGCCGGGAGGCATGAGCTGGGGCTTCACGCTGCCTTTCACAAGCTTATATTCGGCTACGCAGCCGGTGTCGTTGTCCTTAAGGGTGAAGCTCTCAGTCTGGCCGCCCGGGAAGAAGCGCCAGACCTCTTTGCCGTCCAGATAATAGCGCGATTCGTCGGTCATGCCCAGACCGCAGCCGCCGGCCAAAAGTTTGCCTTCCTTGTCCTCGGGATCGAGCTTTTCGGCGCGGGACGCGGCGGCGTCCCTGCTGACATCTTCCCTTGACGCGACCGCGGCGGAAACGTTCAGCTTGCCTTCCGCGCCTTTGGGCAGATAGACTTTGACCGTGCGGGCGGCGGCCGAGTATTCCGTCTTGACAGGCTCGCCGTTGAAGAGCGCGCCCTCGAAAGAAGAAACATTGCGAATTGTGACTGTGTAGCTTCTGTCTTTCATCTGTCCCTTGAAGCTGCCCCTCTGGTCGCC
>DFCM01000083.1:12935-14809 GCA_002366995.1 bacterium UBP3_UBA3054
TCCTCGTAAAGGCTGAAACTGCCCTCGCCGTCGCCGTCCGTCGGGAAGATCATGATGTCTATGGTCTCGGGCAGGTCGGCCATTCTCTTGCCCATCCTGCCCAGAGGCAGCGGCGTCCCCTTCTTCACGAAGAGCGGCATTTCCATTATCCCGCGGGATACGAGCGCGTATCCTTTGTCGTAGCTTTCGCCGGTGAAGTAGTCGGCCCAGCCGTCGCACGGGAAGAAAACGACCTGCGAAGCGAGCCAATCATTTCCCCTGCCCGGCTTGGTTATGGGAGCGGACAGCATGTGGTCGCCCAGGAGATATTCCTGGGGATTTACATAGGAATCACGTTCGGATGGATAATCGTAGTACAAGGGCCTCATGAAAGGCAGGCATTCCTCGTAGAGCTTATGCGCGCCCGTATATATATAGGGAAGGAGCTGGGAGCGCAGGACGTAGCTGCTCTTCAAAGAGGGCTCGAACTCTCCCCAGAGCCAGGGCCGGCGGTCGAGCGTTTTATCGTAAGTGGAATGGATCCTGAAGGAAGCGGTGGTGGCGCCGAACTGCAGCCAGCGGGCGTAGAGCTCGGGATCCCTCCTGCCGTAGTGCCCGCCCATGTCGTGCGACCAGTAGCAGCAGCCGGCGTTGGCGGAACAGGAGTTCATGGCGATCTCGAAAGCCAGCATCGGCCAGCAGCAGCCGGTGTCGCCGGAGAATTCTATGGGGTACTTCTGGTCGCCGAGTCCTCCCCAGCGCGCGAAGGAGAGCCCTCTCTGGTCCGGCTTGTCGGTGTGCTCGTAGTAGAGCTTGTTCAGCCAAGTCCAGTGCTTCAGGCCGGGAACGCCGGAAACGTAAGGATACAGGCTGTCCTGCTGCCAGTCCACCCACCAGACGTCCACGCCTTCCTTTTCCAGCGGTTCGTGGGCGTACTTGAAGTAGGCGTCCATATATTTCTTATTGCCGGCCTGGAAGGGAATGATGCGGCCCCCTTCGGTGCTCTCGCCCAGGGCTTTCATGAAATCCTCGTAGCACCATTCGTGGTCCCTGATGCCGTCGGCAGGGTGAACGTTGAGGGCGATGTGCAGTCCTTTTTCCCTCATTTCCTTCAGGAGATCCTCGGCGTCCGGCAGCAGTTCCCGGTTCCAGGTCCAGCCCGTCCAGCCTTTGTCTACCCAGAATCCCTTGGTGGCTTTCCTGTCGTGCCACTCCATGTCCCAGACCAGGACGTCCAGGGGATAGCCTTTCTCCTCGTATTCCTTTACCAGGTTGCGGTAATCGTCGGAAGTGTATGAGTACCAGCGGGAATACCAGGAGCCGAAGGTGAACCTGGGCGGCATGGGGATCTTTCCGGAAACGTCGCAGAGTTCCTTAAGCCCTTTCTGATAATCCTTGCCGTAGCAGAAGAGATAGACGTCCATGTCCCCTTCCTTGACTTCTCTGACCTTCGCCTCGCCGTCAACAACGAGTGGCTTAGTCGTGTCATCGTAGAGGAACCAGCCTTCCTCGGTCATAAGACCGTCGTCAAGCTCGAAAGCCTCCCACTTTGAATCCAAGGTCCCGGTGCTGCCGCCTAAGTTGTGCAGTTTGGGTTTGCCGTAGGAGGGGCGCCAGACCACGATGCCAGGCATATGCACGCCGAAGTTGTTGTCGGCGAACCAGCCCTCGGGGTGGTTCCTGTCCACGAAAATGATCATGCTCTTCGTCTTAAGGAGTATCTGGTCGTCCTTGTCCTCGATCTCGAAATCAGAGAAATCCATTTCCCGCTTTTGGGCGAACAAGGTCTCCTCGTCGTGGAACGTTCCCCTCTCTATTCTCACGCAGCCGTCGTTGATGATGGAGACTCTAAGGATCCCGTCGATGATCATGGGGTTGGCTTTCACGGTCGGCGT
>DFCM01000110.1 GCA_002366995.1 bacterium UBP3_UBA3054
ACGTTGGCGTAGAGCAGGCGTTTCGGAATCTTAAGGTCTTCGCCGTAGAAGAAGGCTTTGCGCCAGACGCTCGGCCTGGAGTCGGCCGGCACGTCTATGGTCGGGATGTCGTAAAGCGGGAAATACTCCGAGATCCAGGGATTGAAGAAAGCCTTGTTGACGGCGTGGACCCTGTAGAGCTTGTCGAGCTTCGCGAGTTTTTTGATGCCGTCCGGGCAGGAGAGGTCGCGGTAATCGGGAATGATGTAGCGCGTGGCGGTGTACAAGCCCTGGATGATCAGGACCGCGATGATAACGCCGAGAACGAAGGCGCGCTTTTCCTTTCCAATGCCGGATCCTGAGCGGAGAAGCAGAATGGCGGCGCCGACGATGACCAAAGCGACGCTGCCCCACAATACCGCCCTCGAGCGTTGGGCTACGATCAAGCCGAGCTTTCCGTCGGTCATCTGGGCGAGCTGACTGTCTATGGTGCTCTTCGGCACGCCGCGCTGCCTCAAGATCTGCACTTGGCTTTGGACCATGGGATTCTGATTGAGATCAGAGATCATCTCAGCTCTTTTGGAAGAGCCGAAGCTTCCGCTCACAACGGAGAGGAAGAGGAGCGTTCCCCAGAGCAGCAAGACAAGCCAAAAGATCGCGAAGAGCTTGTCGCCGTTGCTTAATTTTTGCCAGAAGCGCTTAAGCATGGTCTTCCTCCCTGCAGAGAATGGAGAAACCCACGGCGCTCAGAAAAGAGAGAGCGAGCATTACGGGATAGAGGAATTTTATCGGATTGCGCATGTCGCTCATCATCGGCAGATGATAGAAGATCCTGTACGGCCCGAAGCCCGAGGCGCTCGTAGGTGAGACGTCGCAGTAGCGGCCGTAGGAAAGCAAAAGCCCGATAAGAGCCACGATCGTAAAGAAGAGCGCAAGCCCCTTTTCCTTTTCAAAGAAGAGCGAAGCGATGGCCAGAAGCGCCAAAAGCATTACGGCGGCGCCTTCCGCCTGAGTGTTCAGGGAGAAATTCTCCATGCCGCCCTTCGGCCAGGACAGGCTCTGCCCGATGGTTCCGTAATAGGGCCCTTCCTCGTCCTGGTTGCCCCAGCCCATGATGCCCGGGAAGACGAGAGAACTGGTCTCTTTCACAGGCAGCGACCACTGGGTGGCCCAGTCCCATTTTTCCAGAGGGCTTTCCTTGGTCGTCTGGACTTCCGTCTGGTTCGCGCTCTTGGAAATGCCCAGCACGTAGAAGAAAGCGTGGGAACCGAACGAGGCGAAGACCAGCGCGGCCAAAACAACGCCCAGGCAGAGTTTGCCGAACTGCTTTTTCTCCCGCGTCTTCCAGAGCAGGAAGAGTCCGAAGAAGAAGAGCACGATGAGCATTATGAAGCCGATGTCGAATTGGTAGCGCAGGACCAAAGCGGAAAGGATGCCGCTCCAAACTAGCGCCACGACGCTTCTTTTATTGAGCGCTCTCGCAAGCGCGAAGAGATCCCACATGAAGGCGGCCCACATCATGAACGTGCCTGCGTGGCCTGAAAACACGCAGGTTATGTAGTGGCCGGAAAAAAGAAGCGAAATAGACCCGACAAAAGCCGGCAAGGCCGTGAGCCCTGTTTCCAGAAGGAAAAAGTAAAAGCCCAGCGCGGCCAGAAAGGCGCACAGTGAAAAGACTACTGTGTTGTAGAAAGCAGGCGGCACGAACCGCCTGATAGGGGAGTAGACTTCGTAGTTGGCCGTATGCCCGTTTCCCAGATATCCGTCTTCCGACCACATGACGCCGCTCGGCTTGGCGGCTATCTGGGCTTTCCTTACGATCTGATGGTAAGGCGAGTCGTTGGCCACTACGGGTCTCGGCGGCAGCAGCACATTGTGAAACACCGCCGCCGTGACGACCAGAAGGCCTAGGATGGAAAGAAGATGTTTGCGCATCAAGCGGTGGTCTTTTTCCTGGCCGTGCCTTCCTTGTAGAAGGGCGTGGGAACGACTTCGGCTTCAAGAAGCTTGCGGCCGTTGTCGATCGCTAGTTTCGTGCCGATCTCGCAATAGTCTTTGTCAACGTAGGCGAAGGCGATGGCGTAGCCAAGGCTCGGGGCAAGCGATCCGCTCGTCACGGTGCCGACAATCTTGTCGCCGGACATAACATTCTGACCGTTGCGGCCGCTCTGCTTGGTCGTCAGCTGAAGACCCACGAGCTTCCTAGGGGTGCCTTCCGCCAGTTCTTTTTCGACCACGTCTTTGCCGATGTAGAATTCCTTGTCCTTGGCGATGGCGAAGGTGAGGCCGCTGGCGACAGGGGACATGGTGTCGTTCATTTCATGACCGTAGAGCGGCAGTCCGCATTCAAGGCGCAGGGTGTCCCTGGCGCCCAAGCCGGCGGGAACGGGAACGCCCGTGGCGAGCAGCGCGTCCCAAACGGGCTTGCACATCTCGACGTCGATGTAGATCTCGAAGCCGTATTCGCCGGTGTAGCCGGTGCGGGAAACGATGGCGCGCTTGCCTAATACTTTCGTCTCGACGAAGGTGTAATACTTCATCTGCTGGAGGTCGTATTCGCAGATCGGCTGCAAAGCTTCCGCGGACGCGGGGCCCTGAAGGTCGAGTTTCGCGACCTGGCTGGAGGCTTCGTCAAACTTGGTGTCCGGGGAAAGGTGCGCGCTGATCCACTTGGCGTCGTTCTCCCTGGTGCCAGCGTTCACGACCACCATGAACTTCTCATCGCTGAGACGGTAGGTGATAAGGTCGTCCTGAGTTCCGCCCTGCTCGTTCAGAAGGAAGCCGTAGCGGCAGCGGCCGATGGCTAAAGTCGAAAGCTCGCAGGTGAAGAGCTTGTTGAGATCATTCAGAGCATTGGGGCCGTAAACGAAGAATTCGCCCATGTGGCAGATGTCAAAAAGAGCGGCTTTCGTTCTGCAGGCGGTGTGTTCCTCGACGATAGAAGTGTACTGGATGGGCATGTCCCATCCGCCGAAGGGGGCCATTTTGGCGCCCATAGCGACGTGAACGTCATACAAGGGGGTTTTCAGGCACATATTTATTTCCTTAGATTGTGTGGTTGGTTGCTACTTTTGGGGAACGTAAAGGACGTCGCCTATCTGCAGGGAGCTCTTTTCAGTGTTGTTCATCTTCATCAAAGTGGCGGAGGCGACGCCGAAAGTCCTCGCGATCTTCGAGAAGGTGTCGCCCGGCACCACGGTGTAAGTCGTGACGTCCGGAGCCTGGCTTATTTCGGAAGTGTCCGCTCTGAGAAGCAGTACTTTCCCTACTGAAAGCGTGGAGCCCGGCCTCAGGCCGTTTAGATTGCAGAGCAGTTTCTCTTCGATGCCGTAGGCTTTGGCGATGCTTTCCGTGGTGTCGCCGTTCATGCATTTGTGAAGGTAGTTCTTGGAATTGACGGCGGAACCTTTGCTGACGTTCAGGCCGGCGGAAGCCGGGACCAGAAGGTCGGTGTCAGGGCCTTTCTTTTCCTCTTTCCCCACCGTGACAGTCGGCCCTTCATTGGAGTCGGGAACGCTGATCGGTTTCTCAACGGCCGGGCTGATTGTAGTCTCGGTAAGCAGGGCGGGTTTCAGGATAGGCTCGGGCGGTTCCGTCGGAGCGGAGAGCATGACTTCCGAGCTCTTGCGGCAGCCGTAAAAGGCCAGGGAAAGAGCAGCGGCCAAAAATAGATATAATTTCAGGGTATTCATACTCTTTATTCTACCAAAAGAGCGGATTTTCATACAATTGCCTTGCTTAAAAACAGTCTTTTTCCTACAATATAGGTGTGAAGAGCAGTGTGTTCAACCGATTCGCGCGGGGTTTAAGGCTCTTTCTTTCCGCCTTGACGGTTTCGCTTGGGGCGGCGGTCTTTTTGTGCTCCGCTAAATTCCTGGAAGGTCTTCCGATGTGCCAGGCGGGGCCTTCCGCGCTTCGCTTAGTTTTTTCCTTTGGGCTGAGCGCTCTGGCCGTAGTTCTGACGCTTGCGATTTTAACGCTTCTATTCGGCCGCCTTTTCTGTTCCTTCATGTGCCCTCTGGGTTCTTTTTTAAGTTTTGTAGCGCTCTTTTCCAAAAAAGGCAGAAAAAAGATCTTTCCGATCACGGGCGGACTTATTCTCGGTCTTTTTGTTGGCGCGATGGTTTTCGGACTGGCCCTGGTTTTCCGTCTTCTTGACCCATATTCGCTCTTCGGCCGCGCCATTACGGCGCCGCTTTGGTTCGGCATAGTTTTCTTTGTTGTTATCCTTGTCGTCACGCTTCTTTTCGGCCGCCTCTTCTGCACCAGCTTCTGTCCCGTCGGGCTGCTTCTCAGTTTGCTCGCTAAAAGATCGGCTTTCGGGATCTCGATCCCCGACGCATGCGTGCATTGCGGCAAATGCGAGAACGTCTGTCCCACCGGCTGCATCGACCAAAAAAAGAACGAAGTGAAGAGGGAATACTGCGTCATGTGCCTGGACTGCCTGACGGTCTGCCCAAGGACCGGACCGACTTTTTCTTTCCTCTGGAAGAGCTCTGAAAAAGAAAAAGCGCCAGACCTTGAGCGCCGGAAATTTCTTGTTTCTCTTTCCGTCGGCGCGGTCGTCGGATTAGCGGGCGGGGGAGTTTATAAGTTGCTTTCCAAAAAGCGGCTTACAGAAGAAAGCGAAAAGAAACTTTTGGTCAGGCCGCCCGGCGCCGTTTCGGAAGGTTCTTTCCTGGCTAAGTGCACCGCCTGCGGCCTGTGCGTTTCCAAATGTCCGCAGAAAGTGCTGACCTTAGGACCTGCCGGTTTCGGCGCTCCGCGCCTTGATTTCAATCAAGGAGCCTGTTCGATCGACTGCGTGACATGCTCCTCGGTCTGCCCGACGGGCGCGCTGAGGAAGATCGATCCCGAGAGGAAGAAAACGTTCGTTATCGGAAAGGCGATCTTCACCGCGAAGCAGTGCATAGCTTTCCAAGGCGGATCCTGCGGCAAATGCGCCGGCGCCTGTCCGACCGCGGCCATAACGCTCAGAGCCAACGGCACGCCGAAACTGGAGGCCGAGAAATGCCTCGGCTGCGGCGCCTGTCAACACGTCTGTCCTACCGGCGCCATGCAGGTTGCCGGAGCACCCATACAACACTACCTTGATGACACAAACCAAGGAGCTTCATTATGAATAGACGAGAATTCATCAAGACCAGCGCCGCCATCCTGGCGCTTTCCGCCCTGGGCGGCTGTAAAAAAGAAGAGATCGCGAAAGCCGCAAAGCGGGGGACAATGACCTATCGGGAATTCCCCGGCATCGGCGCGAAGATCTCGCTCCTCGGCTACGGCCTTATGCGCATGCCTAAAACCGGCAACGGCCCCGAGATCGACAAAGAGAAAGGGTTCGCCCTGATCGACGAAGCCCTGAAAGGCGGCGTCAACTATTTCGACACCGCCTGGTTCTACCACGACGGGCTCTCCGAAACTTTCGCCGGCGAAGCGCTTTCCCGTCATCCGAGGGACAGCTACTATTTGGCCAGCAAGCTTCCCATGCGCCTCCTTGAAAGCGGCGAGCAGGCGGAGGAGATCTTCAATAAACAGCTGGAGAAATGTAAGGTCGACTATTTCGACTTCTACCTTCTGCACAACCTGAACGGCCCGCTTTGGGAAAAGACTTTGAAAAACGGCGCCGTGGATTTCGCCATGACGCTCAAGGGCAAGGGAAAGATAAAGCGGCTGGGCTTCTCCTTCCACGGGGAAAACAAGGATTTCCCGAAGATCTTGGACTACACGAAGTGGGATTTCGTCCAGATCCAGGCCAACTACTACGACTGGGACACCTTCTCCAAAGAGCAGTATGAGGAAGCGGCGAAGAGAGGCATACCGGTCGTTGTTATGGAGCCTCTGAGAGGAGGGGAACTGGCCAAGCTCAGGCCGGACGCCAGGGAAGTCCTCGAAAAGGCCGAGCCCGGCTCCACGCCCGCCAAGTGGGCTTTCCGCTACATCGCGGAAAAGGAGAACGTCCTTACGGTCCTCTCCGGCATGACGCAGATGGAGCATCTGAAAGAGAACCTCACCACCTTCTCGCCGCTCGAACCTCTTTCCGACGAGGAGGAGAAGACTTTGGCGGCGGCCCTCAAGACCTACAAGGAAGCCGGCATCGTGCCCTGCACGGCCTGCCGCTATTGCACGCCCTGCCCCGTCGGCGTCGCTATCCCCGACATCTTCAAGATCTACAACGACTACAGGCGCGGCGTAAGGATCTCCCAAACGAAGAAAGCTTACGAAGCGCTTGGCAGTGACGCCATGGCCACTTCCTGCGTGGAGTGCGGAGCCTGTCTGAAGAAGTGCCCGCAGAGCATCGAAATTCCCAAGGAACTCAAACGTATTCATAAAGAAATCGAAGGATAACAAATGAACAGAAGAGATTTCATCAAAGGCTCCCTGGCTGTCGCCGCGCTGGCGGCCCTGGGCGGCTGCAAGCAAGGAAAGGAAACCACGGACGTGAAAGAAGGCAGTAACGGGAAAAAGAAAGGCGAAATGACGAAACGCAAGCTCGGCAATATCGCGGGCGAAGTTTCCCTTCTGGGCTACGGCCTTATGAGGCTTCCCTTGAAGGACCGCAAAAATCAAGCTGAGATAGACAAGGAAAAAGCCCAGGAACTCATCGACAAGGCCATGGCGGGCGGCGTCAACTACTACGACACCGCCTGGGTCTATCACCAGGGCATGTCTGAGAGATTCGCAGGCGAGGCTTTGAAAAAGTACCCGAGGGAATCCTACAACCTGGCCGACAAGATGCCGGTCTGGGAAGTCAAAAGCTTAGACGACGCGAAGAGGATCTTCCAGGAGCAACTCGACCGCTGCCAGACCGAATATTTCGATTTCTATCTCCTGCACTCCCTGAACGGCGGCGCCTGGCCGAACGTGAGGGACAACGGCGCCCTGGAATACGCCCGCCAGATGAAGAAGGAAGGCAAGGTGAAAAACCTCGGCTTCTCCTTCCACGGCGACAACAAGGACCTGGCCGTCATCGCCGACTTTGGCGGCTGGGACTTCGCCCAGATACAGCTGAACTACTTCGACTGGGACGACTACTCCAGGGAGCAGTATGAGATCCTGACCAGCCACGGCATCCCCGTCGTCGTCATGGAGCCCCTCAAGGGCGGCGAACTAGCCAATCTTCAGCCCAAGACGCTGGAGATGCTGACAAATGCAAGGCCCAATACGACGGCCGCGCAGTGGGCTTTTGAATTCATCGCCTCGCTTCCCAACGTCCTCACCATTCTTTCCGGTATGACCTACATGGAGCACGTGGAAGAGAACCTCAAGACCTTCTCTCCCATCGAACCATTGGGTGAAGATGGCAAAGAGCTTCTTGTGAAGGTCAAGGAATTCATGAAGGAAGAGGGGAAGATCCCCTGCACGACCTGCCGTTACTGCACGCCCTGCCCGGTGGGAGTGGCCATTCCCGACATCTTCAAGATGTACAACAACTACCGCTCATCGCTCGTGAAGTGGATGTCGCAGAGGGAATACTTCCAGCTTGCCAAAGAATCGAGGGCCGACGCCTGCGTGGAATGCGGGGCCTGCCTGAAGAAATGCCCGCAGAAGATCAACATTCCGGAAGAGCTCAAGCGCGTGCACAAGGAGTTCACTAGCTAGCCAAACCAAAAAAGGACATATCCCCAAGTGAACTCACGGAGGACGCAAATCAAGGCCATGCAAGCGTAGTCCGTGAACGGGGGATATGTCCTTTTTGTTTGGCGGGTTTATTGAAGAGCCAGATGGCGCTTGGCCTGGGCGGCGAAGCGGAACGAGAGGTCTTCGATGCCGAAGACGCGGCGGCCTATCAGATAACTATCCTGGATGTCGTTGAAGGGTTCGTACCAGTGCGGGGAGAGCGAAGCGATCCCCCAGGCCGCGCCGGCGATCGAGCCGGCGGTGGCGGCGGTGCAGTCGCAGTCGTGGGCCATGGCGACGCACTGCGAAATTACTGTGTCGATGGACTTCGCCTCGTGCCCGAGGCCCAGGGCGAATATGGTCAGGCAGGCGTTGTTGATGGTGTGCACCGGGGACATGTTCGGGAAGCGCTCGTCTACGAGTTTCGCGGCTTCTTTGTAATCTTTCACTTTGCCGTAAAGGGAAAGCGCCCATCTTACGGCTTCCGAAAGATCGCAGTTTTCCGGGATCTCAAGCAGCCCCGCTTCCAGGGCGACTTTGGGATCCTTAAGGGCGAAGGCGGAGCTTATGACCGCGGCGAAATACATTTCCCCGTAGATGCCGTTTTTCCTGTGGCTGATGTAGGCGTCGGTGTAGGCTAATTTGGCGGCCAGTCTCGGATTCCCGGGAGCCATGTAGGCGAAGCCGTCGCAGCGGATGTCCGCGCCGATCCATTCGTCGTAGGGATTGTTTATCTCCGCGGCTTTTTCCGGGGCGGCTCCGGCTTTGAGATTGTCTAAGGTCACTTTCTCGGCGGTGCAGGCCATGGGAAGATATTTCAGCCAGGCGTCGGCCACGTCCTGAAGCGTGAAGGGGAAATTCTTGGCTTCCTCGGCGATGATGAGGCCTAAGATGGTGTAGGTGGTGTCGTCGTCCACCGGCGAATACTTCATCTCGGGAGCGGTGTACTGGCGGTTTCTGCCCAGGATGTAGCGCGGCTCCTCAGGGTCCGGCGAGGAGGGCCAGTAGTCCGTCATAGGGTAGGGGACGCCGATCTCTTTGGCGTAATTCTCCATCTTTTCCAATGACCAGCCTTCCACTATGGCTCCCAGGTTGCAGCCCGCTATACGGGCTCTGAGGGAGCTTAAAACCATGCTCTGGTAGTTGTCGGGGATCGTGTTCCAAAATTTCTTGGAGCCGGCGGGGCAGGCGGCCAGTATTTCTTCGTAAGCGTTCGGTTCGCGGTCAGGCATTTTGCTTTTCCTTTTGGCGCGCTATGAAAGCTAAGACGACCTGGATGAGCTCGGCGGCGGCGAAGCCGCTCCAGCTGATGACGAGAAGGCCGTTCGAGGCGGCCTCGGCGTTCCAGAGACCGATGACTTTGGTTTTCAGTTCATTCGTTACTGTGGGGGCGTTCTGGAAGGCCGCTACGGCTTCCTCATGTATGGAGGTGAAATTGGCGAAACGGGGGGCGAAGGCTATTAGCATGGCGATGGCCCAGAGAAGGACGACGATCGCCAGAGCGTCGGCGGCTTTGCGGTAAGGATTCATCAGGGTTCCTCAACTTCGGAGGGTGAGAAGAGACTGACGGACTCTACGCACTGCAGACCCATCAGCTGGGCGGTGGCGTATTCTTCCGTCACTCTGAACCTGAGGCGGAAAGAGTAGGTGGCCTCGATGGCTGTGCCGGATTTGATCGTGCGGGAGTGCAGCATCTTTATGGAAGTGCCCAGCTGCTTCATGCGGCCCGCGATCTCGGCGCCGGAATCCAGTTTGCTTTCGGGATTCTCGGTGCTGAAGATGATCTTCGCGATTATTTCCCTGTGGCGGAGGCTCCAGGGAGTGTATTCCGTAAAGACGAAGGAGAGCCAGATGATGACGAATCCGATTGCGCCTATCCTGTGCTGGCCGGTGCCGGCGGCCATGCCGAGAGCCACGGCCATGAAGACGAAGGCGGTGTCGCGGTTGTCCTTTATGATGGTGCGGAAGCGGACGACAGACATGGCGCCCATCAATCCGAAGGCCACGGCTACGGCGGAAGAGCCCCTGACGTTCAATATCACCATCATCACAAGCGTTATGATGATCTCCATCATGACGAGCGTCTGCATGAAGGTCTTGTTGCCGTGCACGCCGCGGCAGAAGCGGTAGAGGATGACTAATAGGAACGCGAAGAGCGCGCTGACGGCGAAGTTGTTGACCACGTCTATCCAGGTGGTCGGCGCCAGGGCGTTCAGCGTCCACTGCATCATTTCATATTCGGCAGTCTGATTCATAAATTAACTTTCCTCCTCGCGCAATATTACCTTTTCTATGCAGTGCGCGTATTTGGATATGGAAGTTTGGGTGAGCTCGAATTTGGTCAAAAAGCGCCGCATCCATTCCGGCATGAGGCGGTCGAATTTCAGTTCCAGTATGGCTCCGGGAAGCGCGATCTGCTCTTCCTCGTAAGGTTCGAAAAGCGTGTAAGAGTAGGAGTGGTCCACGGCTCTCAGATTGGTGTCGATGGTGAACCTTACCTCGCCGTCGTCTTTCCCGATGAAGGGATTGCGGTCGTAGATGACGGTCGTCATGGGGCGGTAGCCCTTTACGACGCAGTTGTGCAGAAAGCGGTGGGCGTTGGCTCTGAGATAATCAGTCGGGAATTCGACCTCATCGAGAGTCTTGCTGCGGTCCATGATCTCCTGAAGCTCGCTCAGTTTCATGGGCGCGCGGTCTTTGCCGACCTGCTGGCGGGAGCGGTATTTTATTTCCAAAAAAACGTTGTTCTCGGGAGTGACGTTGGCATATCCCCTGACGCGGAATTTTCTTCTGTCCTTCAAGCCTATGAGTTTTTCCTTGTAGAGCGTCAGATTATCGTCGTCGAAATAGACGGAGCGGATGGTGTAGCCGGGGACGCCCAGTCCGTTGGGCTTGGCGTGCTGGTCAGGCTGGACGTAAGGCGAGGCGAACTCTATGGCCTTGTCGATAAGGTCGTAGGGAAGAAAATACTTCAGCTCATAGCGGCCGTGGAAATTCGCCATTTCTTACTCCTTGCGAAGGGAATTGCAAAATTTCTCGTAGAGAGAGCGGAGAGCCGCGAGCGAAGAGTGGAAAGGATCGATCTTGATGGAAGGGATGGAAGCTTCGCCGGTCATGGATGAGATGGCGGAGAAGGGGACGTCCCTGATGGGAATGAGGGCGTGCACGACGGAAAGGCCCATCAAGGGGACAGGGACGATGGAAACGGATTCCACTCTGCCGGTAACGGTCAGATCCTCGTTGTGGAAAGTGAGGACCGCTTCCAGGCCGGGCTGGATCTCGTTGGAGAAATTGAGCGGAGCCACAACTCTGGCGTAAATGGGATCTTCGTTCACGACGCGCAGGATGGTCTTGATCTCCGGGTCAAGGGAGACTTGCGTTACGCGGCCGGAAACTGGAGTCGTTATCGTCCTGGCCGCCAGGCGGTCGTTGACCATCTCAAGCTCTTTCTGAGCGACTTTGAGCTCGGCCCTGGCCGTATTGATGACGTTGGATGAGCAGGCCATTTTTCTGGCGTTCAGATCGGCTTCCGCCACGGCGATCTCGGCGAAGCGGCTGTTCAGCTCCTCCTCAAGCTGCTGAACCTCGTCGTTGGAGATGTAGCCGGTGTTGAAAAGCTCCCGGCGGCGTTCCACCAATGGCAGGTAGCTGTAGTAATTCGTGTAGGCCAGCGTGACCAGCCTTTCGCCCTCCGTGACGCGGCTCTGCAGTTCGCCGGACAAGAGATTGTCAAGCGTGGCCTGGTACATTTCGACCTTGGCCTGGAGCATCTTTTTCTGGGACTCGTCGTAGAGGGAGCGGAAGGTCAGGACGTGGTCGCCGGCCTTGACGAGGGAGCCTTCCCTTATGCCGGGCGCCAATTCCGTGTTGACCACGTCGTAGCGCTCAAAACGGAAGGTGGTGACGCCGGCCAAGGCCTGCATGCGGCCTTTTAGGTGTTTGGCTATGAAATCTCCGGGCCTTTCCTGCTGGATGGTCCACTGCTCGGAAGCTTCGAGCTCAAAGGGACACTTCAAAGCGGCGACGTCAGTCTGCAAAACGAAATACAGAACGACGCCGGAAAGGGCGATTATAAGGAAATATCTAAGCCAAAGCCACACTTTATGACTCTCAAACTACCTTCTGCGGCAGGCCGCGGCTAAGGCGGCAAGGGCTAAAAGGCAGAAAGCCGGTTCCGGCACGCTGTTGGTATCGCAGGGCGTGCCGTAGACCGCGACAGAAGAGGCCCAGGCTTCGGGCTTGGAATTGTCGGCGCTGGGATCGCTCAGCTCCAGCGAGGGACCCTGTCCGGCGCAGCCGGTGGGCCAGGGAGAAGTGGATTTGTAGGTGACGGAATCGACTTCCTGGCCGTTGGCGTTCTGGAGGTAGATGGTGTCGCTGTCGTTGGAGAGGCCGAAGTCGAACTCATAGATCACAGCGCCCTGCGGCAGGGAGTAAACGGTCTCGACGGCTTCTTTGCGGTCGGTGATGAGCAAAAACTCCCCGGCGCCCAGGACGGTGTCTCCGGGGAGGCGGTATTTGTCGTCTTCAGTCTCGAAGCGCCAGTAGCTGACGTCAATTTCTTCCTCGGTGCGGTTGAAGAGCTCAACGTACTCGTAATTCTTGCAGTTGCCCTTGGAGTTGGTGTAGGCGGTGTCAAGGCACTGGTACATGATCTCGTTGATGACAACGCCGGAATAGACCGGATCGTCGGTGACGATGTACATGTAGGGGGCTCTGTAGCCGTTCCAGTATTTCCTTAAAGTGTTGCCGTCGTGGTCTTCTACCACGGCGTAGTAGAAGACGGTCGTGCCGTCAGGGAAGACAGGCAGGGTGCAGACCCATTCGTTGCCTTCCGCAAGAGTCATGTCAACGGGAGTGTATGAACCGCTTTCTTTGGTGTTGTAGTAGATCTTGGCGCTCTTCACTTGCTTGTCAGCTCTGCTTGCGTCGTAGGCCCAGATATGGATCTCCGGGGCGGTGACGGAAGTCGGGGCATTGGGGTTGCGGCTGTGCTTTGAGGCGTAAAGACCGCAGGTCTCGGGGTTTTTGACGCCCGGCGAGCCGCCTTCGGAGGAGCTGACGTTCCAGGTCTGCCAGGAGTTGTTGTAGTCGGCGAAGGGGAAGACGAGAACGTTGGAGTAGGCGGAGCCGTCCGGCCATTCGCCGCCGTCAGAAATGGTGGAGTATTCGATCTTGTGCTGGACTTTGCCGGTCTTGTCCATAAGGACGACGGCGTCGTCGCTCTTGCTGAAACCTATGCCGGTGGGGCCTAAGATATTGTCAACGGTGGGATAGATGCTTGTGAAGGCTGCGTCGGAATAAAGGACTACGCATTCGCCGGGGGCTAACGTGGTGCCTTCCGGAACGGTGAAAAGATTGCCGCCCTCGTCGTATTTGTCATCGCCCAGCTTCCAGCCGGAGATGTCGACGGAGGCGCTGCCGTAGTTGCAGATCTCGACCCAGTCGTCGCTCTTGAAAGGCTTCTTGGCGTCGTAGGTGAATTCGCTGATAAGGACGTCAGCCATAAGCGAAACGGAGGCCAGGGCCGCCAGCAGGACGAAATAGGTTCTTTTGTTCATATATTGCTCCTTTGTAAGTGGGAAATTGACATTATATTATTGAAGCGTAATAGTAATTTTACCACAAAGAAGGAACATAAACAAGACAAGCGGAGGCCGCGCCGGGAACAAACGCCCTCCATTTTTTGGTAAAATGGAAACAAATAAAAAAATCACGGAGTTTCTTATGTTAAAATCCCACGCCTTAGCCGCCGCCCTTTGCGCGGCCGTTTTGACCGCGACATCTTTCGCCGCGGACTTCTGTCTTACCCTTGACCCCAACGATCAGGCTTCAAAGCTCTGCTCAACTATCCCCGGCGCTCCGGAACCGAAAGTCGAGAACGCCATGTATTCGCTTGCTTCCCTAAAGATCGGCGACACGGTAACGTTTTTGACGCCCCAGGGCGAACTGAAAGGCAGCGTCACTTATGCTGTCAAAGACGTGAACGGCATCGTGTGCCGGGCTGGCAATCTCGATGATTTTGCCGGGCAGTGGCGCATTGCGGCCGGCCCGAACGTCCTTTACGGCGTCGTGGAAGATCTCAAGGCCGACGTTCTCTATGAGATCAACGGCACCAAGAGCCAGGGCGTCTATTCGGTCAAGGAATGCTCTTTCAGCGAGCGCTGCGCCGAGCTGACCTGCCCGCAAGAAACGCCGGTCTGGGAAGAAAGTTCCAACAGCATTATGGGAGCCCGCGTCATGGACCTGACCCCGGAGCAGGCCGCCTGGGCCGCCAACTGGGACGACGACGAAGAGGTCGAACTCACGATAGCGGTTGTTTTCTCCCCGCTGGCGGTTGAAGAGGCTGGCAGCCTTGAGGCCGCCAATGCCAAGGTGGCATCCGGCATGGCCTATGGCAACCAGGCTATGCAAAATAGTCAAATCCATGCCAAGCTTACCTGCGTGGGCACTTACCTCTCTGATTATGAGGAAACGAAAGACTCCAGCCTCGACCTCAGCCGTTTCTCATCCGGTATCGAGGGTTTCGAGTTTGTTCCGGCCTTGAGAAACAAGCTGGGCGCCGATTTCATGTGCTATTGCCCCAAGTATATGACTCCTGGCTGGGCCGGCCTTGGCTATGTTCACGGCAGCCCGACAGGCTCTGAAGGATCGGCTTACCATGTGGTTCTGCTCAGCTACATAGGCGGGACCAGCTATTCCTGGATACACGAGTGGGGCCATAACATGGGCTGCAACCACTCGCACGAACAATCCGGCAGCTCCGGCCCCGAGGACGGCGGCCTCTTCGGACACAGTTTGGGCTGCTACTTCTACGCCACGAACCTTACCCAGAGATGCTGCTCGATCATGACCTACCAGGGCAGCTGGGACGGCCAGTACTGGGGATACAGGGTGCCTTATTTCTCAGAACAGTTCCTCAACTACGGCGGTTCTGCGGTCTACTACAACAGCAAGACAAGGAACGCCACCACCTGGCAGAAGATCAGGAAATACGCTTCCCTTTACCGTACGCCGCCCGTGCTCTCCGAATTCAACACCGGCTTCGAAGCTGACGAGGATTATCGCCTCGGCGACGCCACCTGGCAGCAGGGCCTTATTTCACTCAACGCCACCGGCCAGATCAAGGAAAGCAGCGGCAACTATTATCTGCACAGCCAGGGCGGCAACGGCTTCCAGCAGCCCGTCAACGTCAAGTCCGACAACGGATTCGGCACCTACAAAGTCGGCGTGCGCGTGAACCCGACCTTCGGCGGCACTTACTTTGACATCAGGGGCGCCAAAGACGCCCTCTGCTATGTTTACGTGACGAGCTCCGGCTCTCTTAATCTGGCTTGCTCCGGCACGCCGGGAGGCACCGTCAGCAAGGCCACGGCCCTGCAGCAGATCTCTACCGGCTGGCAGGAATGGACCTTCTTCATCGAAGAGAGCACCAAGACTTTCCTGGGCTGGGCGGTTAACGGCGAATACCATGCCGCCACCGACTGCTACGTCGCGGGCGAGGACGACGTCTACGTCAGCTCCGTTTGGATGAAAGACGTCAGCTCGGGCGGCGCGGATTTCGACGACCTCCATGTCGACTGCGGCATCGGCGATCTCGCGCTTTCCGCCGAACCGATGGCTATCGGCTCCACTATGACCACCGTCAAACTGTCGAACCTCAATGAAAACACTACCATAAAATACAAAGCGAAAGTGGTGAAGGGCGAGGATAACTTCACCATCTCTCCCGTCGAGGGACTCTTCAAGGACGAAGCCGAGATCAGGGTCGAGGCTCATGACCTTCCCACCGCTCCCCAGTTCCTGGAATGCGTGGTGGAAGTCGACGCCGGCAACGCCGGAAAAAAGAGGATCCGTCTAGGCGCGCCCTGCGGCAACGAGACGGACGGCTACGGCCTCTACTCCGCCGATCTCTCGTCTTTCCCGAAAGGCAGCCCCGGCGATTACGATTCCCGCTGGGGAAACAGCGGAACGTTGGACTACGCTTTCGACCATTATGTGACGGAAGTTCTCCTGGACGAAGATTTCGAAAGCTATCCCGGCAACACCAACATGGGCGGCATCGGCGGCTGGTCAAGCGGATACGGCACCATCGACCGCGACGGCTCCATCTACGTGAGGGAAAGATTCGGCAACAGATACTGCGAAGTCGCTTACGTCAACAACCTCTTCGGCGCCCATAAGAAGCTTGAAAAGCAGATGAAGCCCCACTGGTGGGAAGGCCACACCAAGGGCTATTTCCGCGTTTCTTTCGACGCCATGCTTACCGGCACCTCCAGCAAATTCTTCGGCCTCTGGGATCCCCAGATGGTGGAAGGCAACTTCGAGTACGTCTCAGGCAGCGGATATCGCTTCCGCAGCAACGCCAGCGACTCCAGCCATTCCGAATTCGTTTCCCAGAACTACATCCCTCAGGCCACCTGGACGAGAGTCAGCATGATCATAGAGGCGGTGCCTGTTTTGGACTCTTCCGAACGCTACCGCCACATCCTGCGCCAGTACAAGGTTGACGGCAAGACCGAAAACTGCAGGGCCTTCTGCGATCAGGACAGCAACAACGACGCTTTTAACACCCTGCGCTTCTTCCTCTGGGGCAGCGGCACCTTCTGCCTGGACAATTTGAAGGTCGAGACGCTGATCTCTGAAACGGATTACGATGTCCTGGATTTCGCCGACGAGGATCCCATGGATCTCTATTTCAACAGCAGGCAGGACGTCGAAGTTAACCTTGGCTTCACGGAAGAGATGGCCAGAAATTACGACATCACCATCGCCGCCAAGATGATGCTTCCCACTGATTTCGGCGGAACGCTGACCTTCGGCCAGGACGACTTCCACAAGCAGTTCGCCACGGAATTCAAACTCAAATCCGGCAAAGTCAGCCTTAATTATCCCAACGCCAAAGGCGTGCGGGATACTTTCACGGCCGACGCCGGCGAATGGTTCGAATACGGCTACGACATCTCCACCACCGAGAAGAACCTGAGGCGCCTTTTCTGGGACGGCGATTTCTATAAGGAGAATCTGCCGATCACTGGCGCGGACGCTACCACGGCCATCGAGAAGATCAAGTTCTCCGTCAGTTCCGGCACGGCTCGCATCGGAGCGGTGGACGCCAAGCTTACTCCGCACACCGCTTCCCAGCCGATCGTGGCTTTCAACTATTATCCGATAACCTTGGCTGAGCCGACGGGCGTCATCTGCCTCACCAACGAGCTTCCCGGCGCTACGGGCGAGTTTACGGTCTCCTTCAAAGACGGCTCGCATTTCAAGGCCGCGCCCGCGGCCGGCACCCTGAACAGATATCAGGAGATCCAGGTCACGGCCAAGGATCTCCCGACCAAAGCCGCCTACGTCACCGACGAGATGACCGTGACCTGCGGTGATTTCAGCAAGACCATCCGCGTGGGCAGCCCGGCGGGCAGCGCCGAAGCGGGCTACACTCTCTACATGGCGGTATTCTCCAAATTCCCCCAGGGCGATCCCAGGGAGTACGACTTCGCCGTCACGGGCGGATCCGACGTCGCTGTTGAGGTCGAGAACATTTCCGATTGGACGATCGTCGACACGCTCCTAAGCGAGAACTTCGAAGGATACGCGGCCAACACCGACCTCTGCGGCGAGGACGGCTGGAGCGTGGCCTACGGCGCCGTCGACGTCAACGGCACGGCGATAGTGAAAGAAGAGGACGGCAACAAATATCTGAAGATAAAAGATATCAACAGTCTCTTCGGCGTCCACAAAAAACTTACCAAAGTTCCCTCCGACGATTGGACCGCGAATTTGGACGGCAAGAAGGGCTTCTTCCGCGTGAGCTTCAAGGTGAGGCTGGGCGGAAATTCCGCCAAGAACCTCGGCCTCTGGACGCCGCAGTGCGTCGAGACGCAGTTCCGCTATGACGAAGGCGTCTACCGCTTCGCCAGCAACAAGTCCGACAGCACCCATGAGGAATTTGTCTCCCTGAGCGCCATGGAGCCGGATAAATGGGTCAGTTTCAGCGCCGTCTTCAGCGCCGAATCAGTCAACGACGAGGGAGGCGAACCCAGGCACATCCTGCGCAGCGTCACTATCGACGGCGGCCACGAATACGGCCAGTACCTCTGCGACCAGGCCAACGCAACGACGATCTTCAACAACCTGCGCTTCTTCCAGTGGGGCGAAGGGTATCTGGATATCGACGACATTTGTGTTGAGACCGTTGCCGCCGAGGACAAGGACGGAAGCGAGACCTTCTCGGAAGATCTCACCGCGACGATAAACAAGGTCGAGCAGGCCTCCGGCGGCCTCTTCTGCGAGATCGGCCTCCCCGAAGGAATGGCCGACGCCTACGACATGATCGTCTACTACGCTCTGGGCGTCCCCAACGGCTTCCTCACCGGCGACGTTATCCTTAGCCAGGACGAGGAACACCGTCAGCTGGAAGCCAGGATCTCCCCGGACGGCGAAGACAAGCTTAAGCTGACCTTCCCGGACTGCCCGGCCGCCGACGCCCTTGTCAGCGAAGAAGCGCCCGTAGGCAAGATCAACCCCATGGCTATCAAGTTCAACACCAAGACCGGCAGCAAGGAGCTCAAGACTGTCCTGTGGGGCATGCAGGTCGCTTCTATGGAAGAGGCCATAACCGGGTCCGATGTCAAGGATACGGAAGCCATAGACAAGGTCAGGATAGATCTCTCCAACACCGGCGACACAGCCGTGGTCAAGGCGATCATGGTCCAGCTGATTCCCGTCGTCCCCGAACCGACTACGGCGCTGCTCCTGCTGGCGCTCCTCGGCCTAGGCTTCCTTCGCAGGAAATAAAGCCTCGCTTGGAACCAGATGAAATAAAGGCGCGCCAGCCGGCGCGCCTTTATTGTTATACGCCGGCTTGTCCTTACGCCCTTGGCTTATTGACTTTAAGAGCCTCTTATCGTAAAATATCAATTCCTAATAAAAATATATAACTCTCTTTCGAGCAACTATAAAAAGGTCGTCACATGAACTTCGAAGATCCGAAATACCGTGAAACTTTCTGGCACACCGCGAGCCACTGCCTGGCTCAGGCGGTCCTGCGCCTTTACCCTGACGTTAAGCTGGCCATCGGCCCGGCTATTGAAGAAGGTTTTTACTATGATTTCGATACGCTGACGCCTTTCTCGCCGGAAGACCTCGCTAAGATCGAAGAGGAAATGAAAAAGATCTCCGAGGCCGATTATAAGTTGGAGCGCGAAGAATGGTCCAGGGAGAAAGCCCTGGAGTATTTCAAAGAAAAGGACCAGACTTACAAGGTCGAGATCATCGAGGATCTCGACGCCAAGGAAGTCTCCGTTTACAAGCAGGGCGAATTCTTAGACCTCTGCCGCGGCCCGCACCTTGAATCGACCGGCCCCGTGAAAGCCGTGAAGCTTCTCAGCGTGGCCGGCGCCTACTGGCGCGGCGACGAACACCGCCCGATGCTGCAGCGCATCTACGGCGTGGCGTTCCCGACCCAGGAACAGCTCGACGAATACCTGAACTACCTCGAGGAAGCCAAGAGGCGCGACCACCGCGTCCTTCTGAAGGACATGGACCTCGGCAGCTTCCACGAAGAGCTCGGCCCCGGGCTCATGGTCTGGCATCCCCGCGGCGCCTGCATCAGGAACGAGATCGAGAACTTCTGGCGCAACGAGCATTTGAAGAACGGCTATGACCTGGTCTATTCCCCGCACGTCGGCAAATCGACGCTTTGGGAGACCAGCGGACACCTTTCCTTCTATCGCGAAAATATGTTCCCCTCCATGGATGTTCCTCTGGACAACGACCAGACTCAGGAATATTTCGTGAAGCCGATGAACTGCCCCTTCCATATCCTGATCTACAAGAACAAGACCAGGTCCTACCGCAACCTGCCCATGCGCATGGCGGAACTCGGCACGGTCTACCGCTTCGAGAGGAGCGGCGTCTTGCACGGTCTTCTGAGAGTCAGAGGCTTCACGCAGGACGACGCGCACATCTTCTGCCGCGAAGACCAGATGGAAGAGGAACTCGAGAGGACTCTGAAATTCTGTCTGCAGATGCTGCACAACTTCGGCTTCACCGAATACCACGTCTATATCTCCACCCGCCCGGAAGGCAAGTGCGTGGGCGAGGAGAGCCGCTGGAACGCCGCGCAGACGGCCCTGGAAAAGATCGTCGCCAAGCTCGGTTTGAAATACGACATCGACAAAGGCGGCGGCGCTTTCTACGGCCCCAAGATCGACATCAAGATCAAAGACATGCTGCACCGCGAATGGCAGTGCTCGACCATCCAGTTCGACTTCAATCTGCCTGAGCGCTTCAATATGACCTACGTCGGCGAAGACGGGCAGGAACATGTGCCTTACATGATCCACAGGGCTCTCTTGGGCGCCATAGAGCGCTTCTTCGCGGTCTATCTTGAGAACTGCGGCGGCAACTTCCCCTTATGGCTCGCCCCCGAGCAGGTGAGGATCGTGCCCATAAAGGACGCGCATCTCGACTACGCCAAGGAAGTCTTGGCGGCCCTGCAGGAACGTGGGCTGAGAGCGACCGTGGACGAGACGCACCGTCCGATGGGCGCCAAGGTCCGCCAGGGCAAAATGGACAAGGTTCCCTATACGCTCGTCCTGGGCGACAAGGAAGCGAGCGAAAAAACTGTGTCCGTCAGAACGCGCCAGGGCAACCAGGCCAACGCTCTACCGCTTGAAACGCTTATCAATTCTCTCTGCAAAGAGCGCGACACGCACGCTCCCAGCGGCGAGTGGGATAAAACCGAATAACTAAAAAGAGGACAAAACTATTCGTAAGTACAACCAAACCGACACGACCAGGGTCAACGAGGATATCAAAGCCCCGGAAGTGCGCCTGATAGCCGACGACGGCAAACAGCTAGGCATCGTCACTCGTCAGCGCGCGCTCGAAGAGGCCGAAAAAAGGAATCTTGATCTGGTAGAAGTCGCGTCCGGCGCCCAGCCCCCGGTCTGCCGCATCATCGATTACAGCAAGTATCGCTATGAGCAGACCAGAAGGGAAAAGGACTCGCGCAAGCAGAGCCAGAAGACCCGGACCAAAGAGATCAAGTTCAGACCCGGCATCGACAGCGGTGACTTGGAAACGAAGAAGAAACACATAATGGAATTTCTCGAGGACGGCTTCCACGTTAGAGTGGTCTGCTTCCACAAGGGCCGCGAGGCGGCCCACCAGGAAATGGGCCAGGAGCTGCTGGTCCGTCTGACGGAAGAACTGAAGGATTTTGGCGCGGTAGAGATACCCGTCAAGAAAATGGGCGCGAATTACACTATCGTTTTTGGGCCTGTGAAGGCCAAGAAATGAAAAGCGTCGTGCGGGGAAAACAGACTCCTCCGGGACGCGCGCCTCTAAATTAACAAAACAAAAAAGACAGGAGCAATTATGCCAAAAGTCAAAACCAAAAAGTCTGTGAGCAAGCGCTTTTCCGTCACCAAGAGCGGCAAAGTGAAACGCACAAACACCAAGTCCCGCCACCTGATGACGGGCAAGACCAGAAAGAACAAACGTTCTTTCCGTGACACGTCCATTTGCGGCACCACCGATGCCCGCAATGTCAAAGAAATGCTGCCGTACGGTTAAGGGCCACCTGCGGTAATAATCTAATCATAGGAGAATCTACTTATGCCAAGAGCCACTAATAGTCCCGCCAGCAGGGAACGCAAACGCAAAATGCAGAAACTCGCCAAGGGTTTCTTCGGACTGCGCCGCAACGGCAACCGCAACATGCAGGAAACCGTGGTCCGCGGTCTGGTCTACCAGTATCGCGATCGCCGCAACAAAAAACGCAGCTTCCGCGCCCTGTGGATCACTCGTATCCACATCGCCGCCAACGAAGCCGGCATTTCTTACAACGCTTTCATATCAGGCTTGGCCAAAGCCGGCGTGACGCTGAACCGCAAGGTCCTCGCCAACCTCGCCGCCACCGAGCCCAAAGCTTTCGCCGAACTGGTGAAAGTCGCCAAAGAAGCGTAAGGACGTTTTGTGCGTAAAATAAAAAAGCCCTCCGCGAGGAGGGCTTTTTTTATTGCTTGGAGCTTTGCTTTTACTGCACTTCTTCCTGCTCGCTCTCGCGGTTGATGGAAGAGTTGAGCTTGAAGCTGTCGGCGTAGTTTTCCTCCGCGGACGCTGCCAGGCGCTCCTCTTCGTCAGAGAGGACCTTGAAGGCGCAGTAGGCTGTGAAGAGAAGGACCATTCCGGCGTAGATGAAGCAGAAGGCCATTGTCACTTCTTCCAGGGTGTTCTCGACTATGATCCTCGCGATGCCGCCCACAACTATGAAGAAGAGGGCGAAGACTCTGAGCAGGATGCGGCCTTCCTTGAAGCTTACCCAGATGTTGAAGAAGAGATAGACAAACCAGATAAGGAAGAAGAGATTGGAGTAGAAGGCTTCGGGCAGAAGATAGAGCGTGTCGCCGATTTTCGTGCTCGTCCCGATATTGCAGCAAAGGAATATAAGAGTCATAATGACCGGCATCAGGTAGGTGACCTTGGCCCTGGCTTTGGGACCGGTCTTCCAGAAGAACAGGAAAGCGTATGTGGTGACCGTCAGTTCAAGGACGTAGAAGAGCGAGGTGAAAATAGAATAGGGGACGTTTTTCCTGAAGACGGCCAGGCTCAGATGATTGTTGAACCAGTCGAATCCCCAGATATCCTCGAAAGCAAGGATGTAGAGGACCACGGACGTTTCCAAAAAAGCAATGACGTAGGCGGTCTTGGAGAACTTCTCGTTGAATTCCCTGATCTGCGGAGAACAGGCGAGACCCCAGAAGACCAGGGCGTTCAGAGAGAGCTGAAGCGGCCTGAAGGGGAGGATGTTCCCGAAGATGAACTGAGACATGCCGAGCGTCGCCAAAGCCGCGGCGAAAGCCACGACGCTTTTCTTTAAGTAGGCTTCCAAACCAAAAACGGCCATGACAAAGAATATCCCGACATAGTAGAAGCTGCTGCCGAAATCGTCGTCAACCTCTCCTTTATAAAAGAGCATGAGGACCAGCGCGTAACTGAGGATGGCGTGCAGCTTGTAGTTTCTAAGCAGGCCTATCGTCATAGAGAGCAGAAGAATGCACCCGAGCTTCGTGCGGTCGAGCCAGGCGGAAGGAAGCAAATGCCAAAGCGCGAAGCCGACGAGCGCCGTGCCCATGGCGGCCAGAACTTCGGGAAAAGCTTTGAAGATCTTCTTTGTGGAAGGCGCCAGCGCCAGGCCGTGCAAAGCCACGCCGCAGGCTAAAAGGAACCACTTGGAGGAAAAAATGTTGTGCCAGTAGTTGACAAGGAGAATGAGCAGGCCGATTCCCATGGCGATGCAGCCAAGGATCGCTATGAACTGCACGGTGTCTCTTTTGGCATCGATCTCTTTTACTTTGTTCTTTTCGATGTTATCCATAAAAACCTCCTCGATTTTGTTTGCGCTAATATCTTAACATAAAAGTGGAAAAATTGAAAGGTAAACAATTTACCATGAAATAATATATATTTAACTAGCGTTTACAAAATGTTTTATAATAATATGCCAAGGCCTTTCAGGAAGGCCAGAATTACCAAAACAGGGGAGATATAGCGTACTACGAACAGCCAGATCTTGGAAAAGAGCCAGTCGAAAGCGTTGAAGCAGTTCATCTCTTCCAGGGCGGATTTGTTGCCCCAGACATAGCTTACATATAGCAGCGTCATCAGTCCGGCCAAGGGCATCAGCCAGAGGCAGGTGGTGTTGTCCAATATGGCGAAGAAGGATTCGGAGCGCAGTTTCAATGTCTCTGTAAAGAATTGTCCGAGCTTGGGAATATTGCTGTAGTTCGCGGCCGACACGGCGGTCAGGGGAACGAGCGGGCCCAAGACTATGATGAGAAGGATAACGGCTTTCGCGCGGGAAAGGTAAAGCTTCTGCATAATGCCCTGCACGGCGCCTTCCAGCATCGAGATCGAACTTGTCAACGCCGCCAGGAGCAGCATGAGGAAGAAGAGCGTTCCCCAAAGTGGGGACAAGGGAAGTTTGCCAAAAGCTACGGGCAGTACTTTGAACACCAACGACGTTCCTTCTTCAGGAGAGAGCCCGGTGGAGAAAAGCAGAGGGAAGATGGCAAGGCCGGCGAGGATGGAAGCGAAAGTGTCCATTATGACGATGGTGCAGGCGGTCTTGGGAAGCGAACTGGAACGCCCAAGGTAGGAGCCGTAGGCGATACCAACGCCAGATCCCAAAGATAGCGTGAAGAAAGCCTGCCCCAGGGCCGCCATGGCGCCCTCGGCGGTCAATTTGCCAAAGTCCGGCAAAAAGAGGAAGCGCAAGCCTTCATGAGCGTTCGGCAGCGTGAGCGCTCTTATGATGATCGCGACGATCAGGATAAAAATGAGAGGCATGAAGATCTTGGAGAAGCGCTCGATGCCTTTCTGAACTCCCGCCATGACGATAAAGGCGGTGGCTAAAAAGAAGGCTAACGCCGCCGCGATGGCCACCCAGAATTGACTGCCGGAGGCCGTGACGATATCGTCGAGCAATTCCGCGGAAAACGCCGGTTCGCGGAAGATCCTGCCCATAGGAGAAATGATCGCGTAAACGATGATCCAGCCTCCCACCACGGAATAGAAGACCGCGATCATAAGGGGAGTAAGGAACGTCATCGTAAAGCCAAGGAATCCCCATCCGAAAAGCAAGGCGCCAATAGCGAAGAAGCCGCAGGCTCCGGCGCAAAAATACATCCCCCTGAAAACAAAAGCCGCCGCGCAAAGAATTAGCGCAACGGCCGCGAGGAATGAAAGCTTCGTCTTTTTGGGAGCCAGTTCCGTCATGGCTTCCAGAGGCCCCTTACCGGAGGCGCGCCCCAGCGAAAGCTCGCAGAGCATAATAGGGAGGCCTATTAAGAAAATGGCGGCGAGATAGACAAGCATGAAAGTGGCTCCGCCGTATTTTCCCATGATGTAGGAAAAACGCCAGATGTTGCCGAGACCGATGGCGGATCCCGCCATGGCCAGGACGAAACCTTTGGAGGAAGACCAGAATTCCTTGTTGGGACTCACCTGAAAACTCCCAGCCCGTCGAGGAAAGCCAGAAGCACCAGGATGGGCGATATGAAGCGGATGAAAAATGCCCAGATGACGCAGGGGGCAAGGGGCGAGGGCTCGCCTGTCATGTTGTATTCATGCACGCCGCTGAGCAAATGCCAGCAGTGCGTGTCTATCGCGCCGGTGGAGCCGCTGCGCATTTCCGTTACAGCGTTCTTGGGGCCCCAGACCCAGCCGGCATAAAGAAGTGTCAAAAAGCAGGCGATGGGGATGAGCCACTGGCAGGCGCCGGTGTCGAAAGTGTCGAAGAGGCTGCCCTGGGTGGTCAGGAAAGTCTTCTGGATGAATTCGCCGAGCTTCGGGAAATTGGAGTAGTCGCCGGAAGTGAGCGTGATGACGCAGGAGACGAAGCAGAGTATGGGAACAAGGACCAAAAGCACCCTACTTCTCTTCCACTTCAGCTCCTCCACCATCAGGCAGACAGGGCCTTCCAAAAGCGAGACGGCGCTCGTTAGGGCCGCGATGAGAACGGCCGAGAAGAAGATGATGTTCCAAAGCATGGAAAGCGGCAGTTTTTGGAAAGCCAGCGGCAGAACCTTGAAGATCAAAGAGGGACCGCTGTCCGGGGCGAAGCCCATGGCGAAGACCACCGGGAAAATGGCAAGGCCTGCCATGACGGAAACGAGAGTGTCCAAGAGCGCTATTATGACCGTGGAGCGCGGCAGATTGTTGTCGCGTTTCAAATACGCGCCGTAGGTGATGGTTATGCCCATGCCAAGGGAAAGCGAATAAAAGGCGTGCCCGAGGGCCGCGAGGCAGGAGCGTCCGGAGAGCTGCGAAAAGTCTGGGACGAAAAGGAACCTCAGTCCCTTGGAAGCGCCTTCCAGCGTCAGGCCCCTGAAGATCAGAACGACAAGAAGCAGGGCCAGGAGCGGCATGAAGATCTTGGAGAAGCGCTCGATGCCTTTCTGCACGCCGATCCAGATGATGGCGGCCGTGGTGAGCATGAAGACGAGCGTCGCTATTAGCGGCGTGGCCCAGTAGCCCTTGGGCGTCATGATGATGGGCGTCATGACGGCGGTGGCTTCCGCGACCGTATGGACGTTCAATTGCCCGGTCACGGATTTCCAAACGTAGATGAGCGTCCAGCCTCCCACCACGCCGTAGTAGGCCAGGATGAAGAGGGGAGTGATGGCGCCGTACAGAACGCCCAGCGTCACCCAGCCGAAAGTTATGAAAGAGATGCCGGCGATGGCGAAAAGCGCGGCGAAGAAGAAATGTCCGAAACTGAGGAAAGAGATGGCGCACACCAGAGCTAAGACCCCGATGGTGCTGGAGAGGTTAGAGCGTTCAGGCCCCAGCTTGTGGAAGGTCCTGACAGGGTTAGACTGGGCCGCGCGGCCCATGGTCAGTTCGCAGAGCATGATGGGGATGCCGACCAAAAAGACGCAGCCAAGGTAAACAAGCAAAAAAGCGCTGCCGCCGTTCTGCCCGGTTATGAAGGAGAAACGCCAGATATTGCCAAGCCCCACCGCGGAACCGGCCATAGCCATAATGAATCCGAAAGAGGATCCCCAGTGTTCTTTTTTCTCAGACATTAGATCTTTTCAATAAGCGCGCAGGCCAAGGCCGCAATGCCTTCCTTTCTTCCCGTGAAGCCCAGCTTTTCCGTAGTGGTGGCTTTTACGCTTACGCGGTCCAAGGATAGGCCGCAGCAAGACGCCATGATCGCCCGCATCGATCCAACATAAGGACTGATCTTCGGCTCCTGCGCAATGATAGTTATATCGAAATTAACGATTCTAAAATTATTCTTATCGAGGAGCGCGACGACTTCTTTCAAAAGCGTCGTGCTGTCGGCACCTTCGTATTTTTGATCGGTGTCAGGAAAGAGCTTTCCGATGTCGCCCAGGGCGGCGGCGCCCAAAAGAGCGTCCATCAAAGCGTGGGTCGCCACGTCCGCGTCGGAGTGTCCCAGCAGCCCCAGCTCGTAAGGAATAGTGACGCCGCAAAGCTTAAGAGGCCTTTCCGGCGCGAAAGCGTGAACGTCAAATCCTTGGCCAACTCTTATCATATTTAGATGAACTGCTCTAGGAAGCGGATATCGTTTTCGTAGAATAGACGGATGTCGTCGATCCTGTATTTCAGGATGGCCAGTCTCTCCACGCCCAGCCCGAAGGCGAAGCCCGTTATGTCGGGATCGGTGTAGCCCGCGGCTTTGAAGACGTTGGGATGCACCATGCCGGCGCCTAAAACTTCCACCCAGCCCGTGCCTTTGCAGACGCTGCAGCCTTTGCCGGAGCAGACCGTGCAGGTGATGTCGACTTCAGCGGAAGGTTCCGTGAAGGGGAAGAAGCCCGGGCGAAGCCTTATGGACGCCTGCGGGCCGTAGTAGATCTTCGCGAAATTCATCAGGGTGCCTTTCAGCTGCGCAAACGTCACGTTTTTGTCAACGTACAGACCTTCGATCTGATGGAAGATGGTGTAGTGCGAGGCGTCGATTCTTTCGTTTCTGTAAACTCTGCCCGGCGCGATGAAGCGGATGGGCGGCTGCTGTTTTTCCATCGTTCTGGCCTGAACGGGGGACGTGTGGGTGCGCATAAGTATCTTGTTGCCGGACTCGGCGACTTCCTTGGGGGATTTCACGAAGAAAGTGTCCTGCACGTCGCGGGCCGGATGGGTGTCGGGAATGTTGAGGGCGTCGAAGTTGTGCCACTCGTCTTCCACGTCCGGGCCCTCCTCGATAGTGAAGCCCAGTCTAAGGAAAATGTCCGAGATCTCACGAAGCGCCGCGGAAGTCGGATGGATGGAGCCCACCGAGGCGAAGCGCCCGGGCAGCGTCACGTCGATCTTGTCTTTCTGCAGCTTGGCGGTGTCTTCGGCTATTAAGAGCGCGATGCGCTTGTCGGAGAGAGACGCGGAAACGGCGGTCTTGGCCTCGTTGACGATCTTGCCGAAAGCGGGCCTTTCCTCATTGGAGAGATCCTTCATGCGGGACATGTAGGCCGCAAAAGAGCCCTTGCGTCCCAGATATTTGATGTCAAGCTCGGCCAGCTCGGCGGTGCTTTTGGCAGCCTCTATGGCCGCGACCGCTTCGTTTTTTAGACTTTCCAGTTCGTTAGCGATTTGTTCCAACATAGAGTTATTCCTTGATTTTATTTGTTTATTATATCAGAAAGTCCCGCCCTTTTGGGCCCAAAGCCTTATGAACATCGGGAACGATCGCCATTTTTCTGCTATAATAGGCGTTAAGTTGCTGAAACATTCAGATAATTTGATACAACCGGAAAACACAATGACATTGAAAACTATCGCTTCGGTCGCGGCATTAGCCGGCGCGCTCGTTTGCACGGCCGAGGAGCCTCAGTCCGAAGGGGCCGGGTTTAAGAAACTCGGCGCAATGCTTGACCTCTCGCGCGGGCGAGTCTACAAGGTCCCTTATTTGAAACGCTGCTTCGAGCGCATGTCAAAAATGGGCTACAACAGCGTCATGCTCTACACCGAGGACACCTACCGCTTGGAAGGCGTGCCGAAATGGGGACTGAATCGCGGCGGTTACACCAAAGAAGATGTGAAAGAGATCAAGGCGGCCGCGGAGGCGAACGGGCTTGAACTCGTTCCCTGCATCCAGACGCTCGGGCATCTCGAAAAATGGCTTAGATGGAGCGATTCCAAGGACGTGCGCAATAACGACTGGACGGTGCTGGTTGGCGAGCCGAAGACGTACGAGCT
>DFCM01000063.1 GCA_002366995.1 bacterium UBP3_UBA3054
AAGGAAAGAGAGGAAGAGCTCAGCGACGAGATGCCGTTTGTCGCCAAGGAAAGAGACGAGGCCATGCGGCGCGGCAGCGCAATCCACGCCTATTGCGAAAGCATCCTCTGGCTGGGTGATTCGGGCGATGCTCCCTCTGTGGGAGACGCGGAAGCGAAGGAAGTCATTGACGCTTACATCGCCAGGCATCCTGAGAATGTTTTCGTAAAGCCGGCGGAAGAATGCGAAGTCCGGCGCGAGATGCCCTTCATGGCGCTCTTGGACGACAAGCTTGTGAAAGGCATCATGGACAGGGTGCATTTCTTCCCGAGCGCGCAGGCTCCGGAAAGGATCGTCGTTTACGATTTCAAGACCGGACATCCGCATGAGGAGAACCAGATCCAGATAGACCTCTACGCGAAAGTGCTGAAAGATATTTACGGCATAGAGGATATCACGGGCGAACTTGTCTACCTGGAGATGTGATCAAGGTAAAGAAAAAAGGCGGAGGAAAAATTCCTCCGCCTTTTTTTGTTGCCGTTACAACGGGCTCAGCGTCTCTTCAGGAAGAGGCCGAGGAGCGCCAGAAGGGCCAGAGCGGCCGGTTCGGGAACGACCGAGACCTTGACGTTGTCGTACTGCAGGTTAGCTTGATAAGCGCCGCAGATACAGAACAGGGTGACGGGCTGGCCGGCGTCGTCAATCTGGATCTCATCGGTGGTGAAGGTGTTGTCGTCGATGCTGAATTCGACCACGTTGCCTTCCAGATAGTCGATGACGTAGGAGCAATGCATCCAGTCATAGGGGTATTCCGTCAGACAGAAATCCTGATCGTAGCTGCCGGCGGCGGCATAGACGATGGGGACGCCGTCCATCAGGTCAGGCCTCAGCATAAGTTCGCAGGAAGGTCTGGTTTTGCTGTTCTGCTTGAGGTAGACGAGATTCTGGTTCAACCATTCGGGATCCTCGAAGATGGCGGGCGGGACGAAGAAGTCGAATTCGAACTTCACCAGCATGTTGGCCGGGACTTCCAGGGAGTGCATGTAGCCGCCCCAGTTGCCGCCGTATTCCATGTAAAGGGTTTGCTGGTCGTTGGTGGAGCAGATGTAGGCGATGTTTTCACCGCCGTTGTCGTCCACCCATTCGTCCTGGCCGGCGAAGTCGCCGAGAGTGAAGAAAGGCGCCTCGAAATCGGCAAAGTAATAGACGTTGCCGGAGACGAAGGCGAAGATGGTGGTGGCGCAGCCGGCTTCCCCGGCGTCCACTCTGACTCTGAACCTGTAGTAATTGTCTTCCAAGACTTCCCTGTTGACAGCGACGTCGATGTCGACGGAGCTTTCCACCGTGCCGCTGGTCTGGCTCAAGGTGACGGCGTCATCGAGGTCGAGGACTTCCGCCGTGAAGTCGAAGCTGCCGGCGCCGCCGTTGCGGACGCTGTAATTGATGCTGTTGTCGAGTCCGATGGAAACGAACTTGTCAACCACCAGCTCGGGATCGGCTTCCCTCTTGACTCTTTCGATCTTCAAATTGTCGACCGCCACGCGGCTGCCGTTCTCTTCGCCGTTCCAGGCGGAATGGCCCCAGGAGTTGAAGAAGTTGCAGCCCTGATTCATCAAGGGCCAATCGACGAAGTTGGTGACGTTCTCGCCCACGCTGAAGGACAAGAGTTTCTGGCTCTGGAGGTCCATGACGTATTCCACCCTGTTCCAGGTGTCGAAGGGAGAGAGCGGGAAATCCTTGACGCGTTTTTCCTGCTCGCTGCCGTCCTTGTTGCTTCTCTTGATCATCTTGATGCCGAGGCCGTCGGGATAGGTGGGCATGAACTGGCCTTCGAACTTTTCGTTCTGGCCGTTGTCCTTCATGAGGACATAGGAGTCGTCGCAGTTGCTGTCGCTGGGCCAGTAGAGGTCGTAGCTGACTTTGATGATGAGGTTCTCGTACCAGGGTTTCGGCAGATATCGGCTGCAGGCGTAGCTGCCGCCGCAGCGGTGCATGAACATGCATTTGCCGGAGCAGTCGTAGGCGTTGGTGATGCTGACAGCGCCGACGTCCACCGTCCAGCCGCCCTTCTGGCCGACGATGTTGCCGGTCTCCATGTCGTCGAAGTTCTCTTCGAAGATCACGTTGCCGTTGGAGCACATGACGGAAACGACTTTCGTTCCGGCCGCGCCGCCGTCAACGGTCATATTGCAGGTGTAGAAGCCTTCTTCCAGACCTTCTTTGGCCTTGAGGGTCAGAGTCTCGGAAGCGTTGAAGGTGCCGCTATTGGGGGTGATCTCCAGCCAGGAGCCGTCGGAGTAGGCGGAATAATTGATGGAGGTGTCTTCCGGTCCGCCGTTGTAGATCGTGAATTCCACGCTTTCGGTGTCCAGGGGAATGAGCGCCTCTTCGGCGCAGATGAGCGCGGCGCTCTCGGACTTGTTGATGGACTCAACTTTCAAGTCATCGTAATAGGTTCCTTGGAGAGCGCCCATGGAAGTGAGCTGCGTGGAAAGACGCAGCTTGGAGGGCTGTTCGCAGGTGCCGCTGGGAGAGATGCTGCATTCCTGAGTCTCGCCGTTACATTCAGCGGCCACGATCCTCTCGCTCAGGGGATCCCAAGTGAAGGAGATATCGTTGGCGGTGCCGTCGTTGAAGAGGTTCGTGAAGGAGATACCAGCGGGATAGCTTTCAAGATTGCAGGCATCCTGATCGCCCTTCAGGTAGAAATAGCGGTTGCCGTTCTTGTCGTAAATGGCGAAAAGATCGGTGTTGCTGCCCATGACCACCTTGGCGCTGATCTTGACCAGCTTGGTGGCCGGAACGGTCATGTCGAACTGCGGCGTGAAGACCATGACGTACTCCGTGGAGCCGCTGTTAGACTGACTGAGCACCATGGCTTTGCCCTCGATACCGGGAGCGTTGGTAATGACCGTGGTGTTGCCGTCGTAGTTGTTGAAGAAGGCCCAGCCTTCCTGCTCGGCCATCTGAGTTCCCACTTCGTAAGCCTCGAAGTCTTCCTGGTAGATCACATCAGCCATGGCGGCCGCGGAACCAAGAAGCAGGAGGATAGCTAAAAGAGAGAGAATTCGTTTCATAAGATATCCTTGGTTTTTTGGTTATTGACGTGTTTATCTTAACACATTTATTTTAGCAAAAATTCTATTTTCGTTTCATTTATTCGAACATCGGTGTCAGCGGACGGCCGCGCCAGGCCGGCGGGATCTTCAGACCCAGAGCGTAGGCCAGCGTGGCGGCTAGGTCGTACTGCATCGCCGGCTCCTCCAAAACATAGCCCTTGCGGACGTGCTTTCCGTAGAGGATTAAGGGCGTCTCAAGATGCAGCATCTTAAGTTCTCCGTGCCC
>DFCM01000047.1 GCA_002366995.1 bacterium UBP3_UBA3054
ATGCTGAACGAAAAATTCCGCCCCTACGGCCTGGAGTATCTGCAGATCGACGACGGCTATCAAGAAAAGGACTTCGGCATCAAGAAGGACAAGACTCTTTCCCAGTCCTGGCTGGCCCCCACGGAGGGCTTTCCCCAGGGCATAGAGCACACAGCGCCGCTTATCGCCCAGAAGGGCCTGAAGCCCGGCGTCTGGATGAACACCGACATCAAGGCCTACGACCTGCCGGAAGGCGCGAAAGACGTGGTCTTCAAGAACCCCGACGGCAGCTTCATGTACGCGGCCTGGCTCTCCCACGCCAACGACTGCTCCGACGAATCGCTGAACGCGACCCTCGCTCCGCTTTGGGAAAAGCTGGCTAAAGCTGGCTACGTCTACATCAAGATCGACGCGCTTAGGCACACCTGGTTCGACGCCCTGGGCAACGCCGTCAAAAGGGGCTACATCACCATGGAGGAGGCCAGGAGAAGAATGCGCCGCCTCTTCGAGGTGGCCAGGGAGAAAGCCGGCAAGGACACCTTCCTATTGTCCTGCTGGGGCACCTTCACGGAAAGCATAGGCCTGGTGGACGCCAGCCGAATCTCTACCGACGCCAATCCCAACTGGGAGCGCCTCCTGCTCCAGCAGTACGAGCTGGCGCGCTTCTGGCCCTTGCAGAGGATCATTTATCAATTGGACCCCGACCACATCGTCTCCAGGACGCAGCCCAACTGGGCCAGGGCGACGCTTTCCACCGTTTCGCTTTGCGGCGGCCTCTTCATGATCAGCGATCCCATCCAGTCCTACGACGAAAAATTAACGCATTCCATCCAGAGAGTGCTTCCGGTTCTTGAGACTTATCCCGCGGAAACTTCTCCCATTGATTTCTCCGCCCCGGCCTACGCCAACCACATCTGGACCGGCAGCGACAGCGAGGAAAAACCCATCGACGACAGCTTGAGCGGCCACTTCCCGGACGAGGGCAAGGCTTCGCCCTTCGGCACGCTCTGGGCTCATCACATCGACTGTCCGGCCGGCCAGTGGACCGTCCTTCAGCGCAACGCTCTTTGGAAAATGCCGGAGACTAAGATCCCTCTGAAGGCCCTGGGCCTCGACCCTGCAAACGAATATCTGGTCTTCGATTTCTGGTCCGGCAAATTCTTAGGCACCGGTTCCGGCAAGATCATTCTGCCGGCTCTCAGATCCGGCGATTCTCTGACTTATATCATAAGGAAGAAGACCGGCTGTCCCCAGGTGCTGGGAACCTCGAGGCACATCGCCGGCGGCTGCGTGGAAGTCAAAAAGGAAGAATGGGACGGCAAACAATTGAATCTGGAATTGGAAAGCCAGCCCGAGGACTGGACGCTCTATGTCTTCAGGCCCGAGGCTTACGAGAACGCGGATCTTACGGTCTCAAAGGGCGAGGCCAAGATCGCGGCCAGAGGCAAAGTTCTGGAGATCGCCGTCAAAGCCGGCTCCCCCGCGTCGCTGCAGCTGGCCTTCAAGAAAACTAACAGTGCGAAATAAAAATATCCTCCAAATAAAATTAAACCCCAACCAAAAAAAGGTGTAACAAATGGCAAAGAAAGAGATCGGCGGGCACTACGCCCACATGAATTCAGTTGTCAGTACCGTCGGCCTTCCCGGCAAAGGCTATCGTAAGATCAAGATCGTGCACATGGGAGCGGGCAGCGGTTTCGCGCATTCGCTTTCCAAGGACTTCATGCAGATGCCCGACATGCCGGGCGGCGAGATCGCCCTGGTCGACATCGACGCCAAGCGTCTTGACATCATGTTCCACTTGATCAAGGCTCTCTGCCAGAAATTCGGCAAGGAGAAAGAGTGGAAGATCACGGCCTACACGGACAGAAGGAAAGCCCTGCCCGGCGCGGACTACATCGTCAACAGCATCGAAGTCTCCGGTGTCAAGTGCGTCAGGTTCGACAACGACATTCCTTTGCAGTACGGCGTCTCCCAGTGCATCGGCGACACCATAGGCCCCGGCGGCCTCATGAAAGCCCTGAGGACCGTGCCCGTCTGGATGGACATTCTCCACGACGCCGAGGAGCTCTGCCCCAACGCCCTGGTTCTAAACTACACCAACCCCATGAACATCATGACGCTGGCCACGCTGCGCTACTCCAAAATGAAATGCGTGGGCCTCTGCCACTCCGTCCAGGGCACCTCGAAACTGTTGGCCAAGCGCGCCGGCATCCCTTATGAGGAAATGGAATGGGAATGCGCCGGCATCAACCACCTCGCCTGGTTCACTAAGCTCAAACACCACGGCAAGGACCTCTATCCCTTGCTCATCAAGAAAGCCATAAAAGACCTCAAGGCCGGCACCAACGTCGACAAAGAGGACTTCCCCGACCTGGTCAGGAAAGACATGATGGTGCACTTCGGCGCCTTCATCACCGAATCCTCCGGCCACCTTTCCGAATACATCAGCCTTTACCGCACCTCTAAGAAGCACCGCGACGAATACTGCCGTCCGGGTTACGACGGCGAGGAAGGCTTCTACGCCGACGGATACCCCAAGTGGCGCAGGGACGCGGACAAGATCAGGACCGAAATGTACACCGGCAAAAGAGAACTCGGCGGCGCCAGAGGCCACGAATACGCCTCCTGGATCGTGGAAGCCATCGAGAAGAACTCTCCTTTCAGAATGTACGGCAACGTCCTTAACACGAGCCTTGACGGCGCGGGCCCGCTTATCAGCAACCTGCCTCACGACGGCTGCGTGGAAGTCGCCTGCCTAATCGACCGCAACGGTGTTCAGCCCTTACGCTACGGCGCTCTGCCCACGCCCATGGCGGCCATTTGCGCGGCCGACATGTACATGTTCGAGCAGGCGGCCCAGGCGGCGGTCAACAGATCTATCGAGCAGGCCATCCAGGCCCTCTACCTGGATCCTCTGACCTCAGCGGTCTGCACGCCCAAAGAGATCAGGGAAATGTTCCTGAAGCTCTACAAGGCCGAGAAGAAATTCCTTCCCAACTTCAAATAAACAAACAAAATAAAAAAAGCAACAAACAAATAGAGACGCGCGCAAGCGCGTCTCTTTTTTATATAGATTACGTTAGCTTCTAAAATATGTAGAAAAAGCTAAAAAGCTTGTTTTCATGAGTAAGTTTTCCTATCATGCGGTAGATTTGATAAAAGTTTACCCAATGACCCGTCAATATGGAAAACGAGATTATAATCTATCAGCCTGATGAGACAATAAAGCTTGACGTTCGTTTTGAAAACGAAACAGTCTGGCTTACGCAGGCGCAGATGGTAATTCTTTTTGAAAGGAATCAATCAGTTATTGCCAGACATATCAGCAATATTTTTCATGAAGGTGAGCTGGATAAAAAATCAGTTTATGCAAAATTTGCATATACTGCTTCTGATCAGAAAAAATACAATGTTGCTTTTTATAATCTTGACGTGGTTATATCAGTGGGATATCGTGTGAAATCGATTCAAGGCACAAGATTCAGACAGTGGGCGACAAAAGTGTTAAGGGAACATCTTCTCAGAGGATACACTTTAAACAAACGCCTTGATCGAGTTGAAGAAAAATTAAATGAACACGATGCTCATATAGGAAACCTTCAGGAAAGTGTTGATTTTTTTGTCAGGACTTCACTTCCGTCAAGGCAGGGTGTTTTTTATGACGGACAGGTTTTCGATGCCGATGTCTTCCTGACGAAGCATATCCTCTCGGCAAAAAGATCGCTTATCCTTATTGATAATTACGTTGACATAACGACCCTTGAAATGCTGGCGAAAAAAGGCAAAGGAGTAAGCCTTGAAATCGTGACTTCCAAACGCGGGAATGAATTGGCCGCAAGCGATATCAAGAAGTTTAACGAACAGTACGGGAGTTTGGTCATTCGGGAAAGCGCCAAGTTTCACGACCGTTTTCTGATAATCGACGACAAAGAACTTTTTCTTATCGGTGCTTCAATCAAGGATCTGGGAAGAAAGTGCTTTGCTTTCACGAAACTTGACTCAAGAGAGATCTCAGGTCTGAAATCAAAAATATGAAACGATCAAATTCAGTTTTCGCCGAGGGGCGTGATCTTTACCGAGGAGGGGGTTATTTCCACCTGGTATTTTTGCCCGCGGTAAACGATGTGGAAGCGCAGCGCGGTCCAGTTTCGCGGCAGATTCGGGTGGAAGACAGGTTTTTCTTCACCCGGCGTGAAACCAGCGAAGCCTAAGACGACGGCCTGCCAGATGCCGCCGCAGTTGGCGATGTGGATGCCTTCGGACGCGCCGCCGTGGTAGTCGGAAAGATCTATTTTGAGCGCTTTCCGCATAAGTTCATAGCCTTCTTCCGCCTTTTGGCAGCGCGCCAGAAGAATGGCGTGGATGATGTAGGAAAGGGAAGAATCGTGGGTGGTGTAGGGGAGGTAATAGGCGAGGTTCTTTTTTACTTCCTCGGCGGAATAATTTTTGGGGAAGAGGAAAGGCAGCATCAAAGCGTCGGCCTGCTTAAGGGCCTTGACGCGGTAGAGCTTCTCCTGGGGCACCTGGGCGCCGAAGCATTTGCTTCTGTCAGTCCAGGTCAAGTCGAAGCGCGGCTCCTCCATTTGGGCGAATTCGCGGCACTGGATGATGACGCCGTCGCTTGTCGCGGGGACGGGGAGCTTGTTTATGATCTCAAGGGCCTTGGATCGGAAAGCTTCGTCTATGTTGAGATCCTTTATGGAATCGGGCTTCCTTTCCTTTAGGAGCGCAATGAGCTCCAAGGTTTTCTCCAAGGAATGGCGCACCATGGCGTTGGTGTAGGCGTTGTCGGAGGAAAGGCAGGTGTATTCGTCCGGACCCATCACGCCGTTTAGGTGCACTTCCCCGTCGGAGCGGAATTCCACCCTGTCAAACCAATAGCGAGCCGTCTCAACGAATACCGGCGCGGCCTTCGCGATGAAGTCGAAGTCGCCCGTGGCCTCATAGTAATGCCACAATCCGTAGACCACGTCCGCCGTTATGTGGATCTCGTGGTCGGCGTACTGCCAGTTGGGGCACTGCTCGGTGCCGGAAACGGAAGATTCCCAGGGATACCTCGCTCCGCGGCAGCCGTAGCGCCGCGCGTTTTCCATTGCTCCCTTAAGCGTGTTTACGCGGAAGGAGACGAGGTTTTTGGCGACTCTTGGGTTTGTGTAGAGGAAGAAGGGCAGAAGGTAAACTTCCGTGTCCCAGAAGAAGTGCCCGAAGTAGGCTTCGCCCGCGAACCCTTTGGCGCAAATAGCGACGCGGTCGTCGTTCTCACAGGCGCCGCGCAAAAGATGATAGACGGAAAAATTTAAGGCCAGCTGGGCTTCCTCGTCCCCCTCTATTTCGACGCCGGAGTTTTCCCAGAGCTTTTCCCAGGCCAGATCGTTTTCCGCTTTCAGCGCCGCGTAATCGCTCCCGGCTTCCTCGATCAGATGGGATAGCTGTTCAGGGCCGAGCAAGGCGTCCGTGTCGCGGGAGGTCATTATGCCGGAGATCTTGATCACAGTGATCTCTTCGCCCGGGGCGAGGCTGATATTGGCTGTTCCTTCACTGAACCGCAAACGTTCTCCGAAAGCGCGCGTCTCCAGCCAGACCTTTTCTTTTTTGTCCGTCTCCACCGTAAGGAGCGCGCCGTTGCCGCACGGCGTCTTTTGGTTTGAAGCGAAGTGCGAGTAGCCGTTTGTCGTGACATTCTCGTCGATGTCGTTAAGGAAGCGCAGCTCCGCTTTTCCCTCAACGCACTTGTAGGTCATTTTCTGAACGATCAGATTTTTCCGCGCGCGGGAGGTGAAGCGCTCGTAGGAGCATTCCAGGGCGGCTCCGGAATTGGTCTTCCAGATGAAGCGGCGCGCGAGGACGCCGTTTCTCAGGTTAAGGACGCGGGAATAGTCCTTAACTTCGCACAGATCCATGTCCAGCGCTTCCTTGGAGCACCAGACGCGGAAGATGAGCGGGTTGGGAAGATTGACGACCTCCTCGTTAAGGAGGGGGTGGCTGCCCATGATCCCCGGGACGTAGGTGCCGCATTTCGAGCGGGGGCTGCGCTGCTTTTCAAGGGTTACGTTGGCCGGCAGACGCCAGTACTTTTCGTTTTGCGGAGCGCAGGCGAGCCCCTCCTCGAAAGAGCCTCTTAGCTGCAGGTACGAGTTGCCCTGGGTGAAGGCGCCCTCGTAGTGCTTGCCGGAAGAAGGATCGAGGAGGTCTTCGCGGAGCTCAAAAGCGGAGCCTTTCATTTTTTAGAAAGTCAGCCTTATGGTCTTGATCTCGAAGGGATGGAAGGT
>DFCM01000127.1 GCA_002366995.1 bacterium UBP3_UBA3054
GGATATTCTAGCACAAATCCGTCGCGGTTAAAAGAGGGGTTTATACAAATAGCGATGTTTCACAGGAAAATTTTATCCCTCCCTTGATTTTGGTACTATGAGTTGCAATCCCTTATAACAACAAGCAATAAGGACAAAAAATGAAAAAAGCCTTCCTGCTTTTGCTTACGTTTACCATGGGCGTTTTCGCCTCCGACTCTTTGGATGCCGGGAAAGAGCAGCTCACGACCGCCTTTTTGGACCCTGCCAACGGCTACATAAGCTTCTGGATGCAGGCCCCCTGGGACGGCAATGACGGCAAACAGCACGCGATCATGGCCATAGGCACCTCTGAAAACGGCTTCTGCCTTATAAAAAGCGCGAAAAACATGCTCCGCCTCTCCAACTTTTCCCATGACGGCGAAAGAGTGGCCAGAGCCGACGTCAGCAGTTGGAAAAAGGGCGAATGGCACCACGTCGCCTTCGCCTGGTACTCCAACAAGGAAGGCATGCCCATAGGCCTCCCCCTCTACATCGACACAATCTGCGAGGACGGCCCCGTTCCCAACAAGAGCTCTTTCTTTGACCAAGAAGGCGACAATCCCCCGATCTTCGCCAAGAACGTGAAATTCTCCGACATTAAGTATTTCAACGGTGCCTGGAGCGGCAATCAGGCCGACGTCTACAATCTTTTCAGCATGGTCTTTAAGGATTTTTTCAAGGGCCTGCCGGCCGAGGAGATCAGGATCACCTCGAAGATGTGCGGCGTTCCCGCCAATCCTCTGGTCGTACTTGGCAAGGAGAAAACTTTCGCCCTGGAAGCGAAATTCAACGGCAATTGGATCCGCGTGACCGACGAGATGCGCCGCTACGGCAACTGGTCGGATTTCGACGCCAAGCCCTACATCAAGTGGACTGTCCAGGACTCCGAGATCGCCGAAGTCAAAAAACTTTCCAACGTGCTCGGAAAGAAACCCGGCAAAACCTCGCTGACGGCCGAATACAGGGGGCAATTGGCCAAATATGACCTGGAGGTCACCCCCATCGATCAACCCGACCTCTGCGTCCTCTACACTTCGGTTTTGCCCCGTCTCTCAAGTAACTCCGTGAAGTGGTTCCATGAGCCCGGCGACACCGTGACCTCTATCGTGCACGTCGCCAACTACGGCTACAAGGACAGCACACCCGGCACCGTCGTGACCTTCACACTCTATAAGAACCCGGGCCTCGACTTTGATCCCAAAGCGGAAGTGCTCTATCAGAAGAAAGCGAAAGTCCCGGCTCTTCAGGGCATGGGCAAAGCGGAATTCCAGTTCGTCTGGCAGTGGCCCGAAGAAGCCGTCTGGATGGAATCGAAAGTTGAAGCTGACAAGGAAGGCGACTTAGACCCCCAAAACAACGTCATAAGGGACCGCAACGTCTCCCGTCCCCTGCGCTTCGGCTTCCAGCCCGACACCATGACGAACCTCTATACCGAGAGGACCATCAACAGCATGGGTAATTTCAACCTCTTCGACTGGACTTCTTCGCACAAATACCGCCTCGATCTGTTGCTCCGCGAGACCAAGTATCCCGGGATATGCCCTGACGGCATTACGGACACTTACCGTATCGACAGGATGTACTATATCTACAAAGAGAAGAACGACAATCAGCCCTACTACCAGGTCGACGAATGGTTCGACGGCGGCTTCCCCATCTACACTCACGACCTGTCATTGGACGGCATCTCCGCGGCGGTGGTGCACGAGCTAGGCCACACCTGCCTGGCCCTGCCCGACGTTTACAGCTACCCCGTCAGGATCGAGAACGTCCTCGTCAGGGACGACAACGGCTGCTTCTACGCCAGAACTCCCGCCATGCCGGACATCGGCGGTTCGATCATGAACGCCTTGGGCATCAACGTTCCCTGCGGCGCAATGTACTCTCCGCTGATGGACGGCTGCCACATGTGGATCAATCCCTCCAACGCCGGAAAAGTCGAATACATGAAAGGACAAAGGGGCGAAAGATTCTGGGGCGTGCAAGGCAGGATGTTCCCCATAAAGCAGAACATCTTCCAATTCTTCGACAGGAACGACGAGCCTTTGAAGGACGCGGCCGTCTACATCTACCAGATCACCAACACGAAGACATCTTCCTTCGCCGACAAATATTACTCCGATTGGCCGAAGTTCGCAGGCTTGACCAACGAGGAGGGCTCCTTCACCGTCGGCGGCGACACGCTTGATTCCTGGGACTGCCCGGCGACCGACCGCACGGAAAGGCGCACTTCCGTCTGGAATCCCTTCGGCATGATCAGCGAGGAATCCAACGCGACCGTCGACACGGCCTTCACGCCCAACGTCTGGACGACCGAAGGCTTATTGCTCATCAAGATCGTCGCCTCCAGCGGCGTGGAGTTCTGCAACGTCTCCATGGCCATCTTCAACGAGGAATTTTTCCGCGGCAACAAGATAAGGGGCACCTACAAGATCAGGACCAACCTTATCAACTCTGAAAGGCAGAGCGTAAAAACCAAAGAGCTTCCGGAAGCCTGCCGCGAAAAGAACCTGCAGCCTATCGCGA
>DFCM01000099.1:0-4359 GCA_002366995.1 bacterium UBP3_UBA3054
GAATATCCCGAGCACGGCTACGCTCCCGAATCCGCCTACGAAGTCGGCGAGGACAAGGTTTTAGGCAACAAATATTTTGAAGCGGTGGAAGCTTTCAAGGAAGCTTACCAGAAGTATCCCGAGACCGGCTACGGCGCGCTTTGCCTGGTCAGAGTAGGGGAGGTGCTTGTCAGCCAGCAGTACTCCACTGAAGAGTGGGAGAAAGATCTTACTGCCATGGGAAGCGACGCCGCGAGGATCGCTCTGCTTTCCATTCCCGTGAGAGCCAAGGACAGGGAAAAGGCCGACGCCGCTCTGGCGAAGCTCGACAGCTTCAAGATGAACGACGCTCAGAAAGGCTACGCCCTGGCTTTCAAGGCGGCCGCTGAGAATCTGGCCGGCGCTTACCAGAAAGCTGCGCAGACCGCCGACGAGTCGCTCGCTCTTACGAGGGAAGTCGCCGAGAACGTCGACGAATCTCTCTTCCAGCGCGCGGAAGCCGCCTATCTTTCCGGCGACCACAAGTCCTGCGCGCCGCTCTACGACGACCTGCTTGACAACTTCGTGGTGCCGAACGCCCAGGTCAGGATCACGGCGCTGCTGCACCGCGCCCGCTGCGCCCTCGAGGCCAAGGAAGCGAAAGTGGTCGACCAGAAGTGCCAGGAAGTCCTCGGCCTGAGGCCGGACGCCAAACAGTCCGCGGAAGCGGTCCTGATGCGCGCCGAAGCGAACTTCATTTCCGGCAACGTGAAGGAAGCGGCCCAGTTCTACAAACGCTGCACGATCCTTTACGGCAAGATGCCCGAATACGCCGTCCCGGCTTACAAGGGCCTCATCGCCTGCTACAAGAAGCTCGGCCTGACGAACGAACTGAACGAGGCCCAGACCCAGTTCAAGGCCCGCTACCCCAACGATGCTGAATAATTGAGGAAAATCATATGAATAGAATTTATTTGGTTATCACGCTCCTTCTTGCGGTCAGTTTCGCCGCGACCGCCGACGAACTCGTATTGGCGAACGGCACGCGCTACAAAGGAACCATTTCCCGCAACGCCAAGGGCCAGGTCGAGATCTCGACCAGCAAGGGCAGCTTCGCCTTCGACGACGAGAAAGTCTCCTTCAAGCAGACGAAGATCAACGAGCCCGGCGATTTCACGGACTTCCAGACAGCCCTGAAGAAAAAAGACTTCGCCAAGATCAAGACCATCTCCGCGTCTTGGGGCAAACGCTTCCAGGGAATGCCGGTCAGATGGAACGAAATGGCGCTTTACGGCAAAGGCCTTGTGGCTGTCAACGACAAGAAGGATGAAGAGGCTAAGAAGATCTTCGACGAATACGCCAAGCTTTTCCCGAAGGGCGTCTACAAGGGCGAGATCGACGTCATGAACCTCGACCTCAGGTCCGACGAGATGAGCAAGGAAGACCTCATCAAGACTTACAGCGAGATCTTGGCCAGCGGCTCCGGCTCCGAGGCCGCCAACGCCAGGATGCACCTCGCGCTCGCGAAACTGCAGATGGAAGCCAAGGAATACCGCGGCGCCCTGGAGAACTTCGCCTCCGTCGTCGTTTTGTACGGCGACATTCCCGACCTTGAGCTGGAAGCCCTGTGGGGATGCGGCGAAGCGTACGAGGCTTTGGGCGAAACTAAAAACGCCCTCTTCTATTTCGAGCAGATCGCCGAGGAAAAGGAAGGCCCCTACAAGAAGGAAGCCCAGAAAAGAATCGAAGAACTCAAGAAGAAATTAAATTAATAATCAATAAACCTTCATAAAAAAAGGAGAGATCCCATGTCCAAGAAGAATTTCAGTTTTTTGCAATTGGCCGCCTGGCTAACCGTTATGCTCGGCCCCTTAGTCGCTTTCGCTGACGAAGTGGCGGAAACCGCCGAGGGCGCTGAAGAAGCCGCCGCGCAGAGCGTGAACCTCATCGACCTTATTTTTGTGAAAGGCGGCGCCTTCATGTACCCCATCGTGCTGCTTTCCTTCTATATGGTCTACCTGATCATCGACGCCATCCTGGTCATCCGCAAGAAGAAACTCATGCCGGACGAAACGGTCAAGTATCTTAGGGAAAATTTCCACAAGGACAAAGTCGAGGAATGCGACAAGTACTGCCAGGAGCATCCCTGCGCGCTGACGGTCGTTGTCGGCCACGCTCTGACCGCCGAGAAGAAAGGCAAAGGCCCCATCGGCATGCAGGAAGCTGTCGTGGAATACGGCGGACGTCTCGCCAACGATCTGAGAGCGAGAGTCGCTTACCTCAACACCGTCGCCACGATCTCCCCGATGCTTGGTCTTCTGGGCACGGTCTCCGGTATGATCAAAGCGTTCTCTAACATCGGCGCTTCCGGCGTTGGCAAAGCCTCCGCTCTGGCCAACAACATTTCCGAAGCTCTGATCACCACCGCCGGCGGCCTGGTCGTCGCCATTCCCGCCCTGGCGGCCTTCTTCTTCTTCCGCAACCGCATTACCGAAACGATGGTGGCCGTGGAAGACGAGATCGGCGAACTCATCGAGCAGTTCTAAACTTATCTTGAATTTTAAACCGGGGATCAACGGTTAATATGAAATTTAGAAAATTCAACATAGAAGATGTGCCGATGCAGACCACGAGTCTGATCGACATCGTCTTTCTGCTTTTGATCTTCTTCATCGTTTCTTCGCAGTACAAGAACATGGAAGTCGAAACGGAAGTGACGCTGCCGATCGCGGATTCCGCCAGCGTCGTCCAGACGGAGGGCGTCGACGAGATCACGCTGAACGTGACGGGCAAAGGCAACATCAAGGTCGGCGGCGAAGTCTTTTCCATGGAGCAGCTGACCAAAGCGTTGCAAAACGAGATAGACGCCGATCCATCCCGCGAGCGCCGCGTTATTATACGAGGCGACAAGAAGGCCCTTTTCGGGCGCACCATGCGCCTTATGGCGGCCTGCGCGGAGGCGGGCCTTTGGAACGTCTCGTTTGCGGTTTATCAAGAAGATCCAGGTGACAACTAACATTTGAGGAAATATGAAATTCAAGAGCGAACCAGACAATGACGTCCGCGACATGGATATTTCCTCCATGTCGGACGTGGTCTTCCAGCTTCTCATCTTCTTTTTGGTGGCTACGAACATCCAGCAGGAAGAGTCCCAGCTCAAAGTCGCCATTCCCGTCGACCAGCAGGCGACGGAGGCCCAGGCTGTGGATCTTGCCGAGGAAGTCGTCATAGACATCTACGACAACGGAGAAGTGTATTGGAACGGCCAGTACGTAGACAGCCCGGACAGCGTTGACATGCCTGAACTGAAGAACATTCTCTATGAACTGAAGCAGGCTTACCCGAACCAGTCGGTGGTCATACGCGGTCAGAGAGATACCCAGCACCAGAGGATCGTGGCGGTCCTTAACGCCTGCGCCTTCGCGGGTATCGATCAGATAACCTTCCCTTCGGATCCCAGCATCTATATTGACTGATTATGAAATTTAGCTTTAAAGAGTTTCTGAAGAAGAACTATCTGGCGCTGCAGCACGCGGAGTCCGCGACCATCACGATCGTTTTGCACGCGATCATGTTCGTGGCCTTCGCCTTCATCATCGTCTCGCAGTCGGATACGGCCAAAGAGACGATCAAGACCTTCTTCAAGAAGCAGGAAGAACGCCAGATCGAACCGCCGAAGCCGGTCGTCCAGCCCAAGGACATACCGGTGACGATGGCGCCGCCCCCTCCCAGGACGGAAAACATGCCGGATATCAACGACCGCATGATGGTCAAGAAAGACATAACCTCGAAGCTTCTGCCGAAGACCCAGGTCATCATGAAGAAGACCAAGATCGAATTCGACACGGCCAAGGAAGTCGGCCGCGGCGTCAGGCAGAAAATGAATTCCGACTACCGTAAGAAATACGGCGTGTCCGGCCACGGCAGCACCGTCGAGGCCGTCATCGACAAGTTCGTGGTGGTCGAGTACGAGGGCGGCGACTGGTATTGCGAACTGGTCAAGAACGACAAGAAAGTCGACCCGGCGCACGGCACGATCCCGAACTTAATTGGCGAGATCAGGAAGAGGACCAACATCCGCGTGAACCAGGACACCGTCACGGTCGTGAGAGCCGACTCCAAGGAGATCCACGAGAGCCCCTTCGTCTACTTCACGGGCCACGACAACTTCGTCCTGACGGAAGCGGAAGTCGAGAACTTGAGGGCCTACATTCTCCAAGGCGGCGCCATTATCGCCAACAGCGCCCTGCCCGGCAGAAGGTCGCGTTTCGACATGGCTTTCCGCCGCGAGATGAACCGCGTCATGCCCAACTTCCCGCTGCACGCCATCGACATGAAGCACCCGATCTACGAGTCCTTCACGATCTTCAAGGAAGTGCCGGAAGGCATGAACTACTGGAA
>DFCM01000099.1:4527-5968 GCA_002366995.1 bacterium UBP3_UBA3054
GTCGTGGACAACTGGACGAGAGTCAAGAGAGGCTATTCCTCCGAAGTCAAGGGCTGGTGTTATGAAGGTCACCTCGCCCGTTGGAACAAGAACGTCTGCGTCAATGCCGACAGCCTCCCTCACATCGACAACGCCCACAAAATGTTCATCAACATGCTGGCTTATCTCCTGACCAGATGACATGGCATTTTTAGGCGTCATAACCTTTGTTCTCCTGGCCACTCTTTTGAGAGGGAAGCACGCTTTCAAAAAGTGGCCCTGGAGAATAGTCGCGGGCGGTCTGCTTTTACAGGCCGCCTTCGTTTTTCTTCTGAAGCCCGACGGCGCCGCTTACAAATATCTGGGCGGCTTCTTCAAACTTTTGGGCGAGTCCGCCGCGGCCGGAGGCAGGAGCGTTTTCGGCAGCGTCGACATCAGGATGTACTTCGCCCTGAACTGCCTCTGCACGATCATAATGATCTCGGCTTTCATGGGCGTGCTTTACTATCTCGGGATACCGCAGAAGATCATTTCCTGGATAGCAAAACTCTTTAAGAAACTCTTCGGGATCGACGGCTCGGCCGCTTTCGCCGCCGCCTGCTCGATCTTCTTCGGGGTCGGCGTCACGGTGAGCATTCTGACGCCTTACGTGCCGAAAATGAGCAAGCGCTCACTGATGATCCTGCTTGTCTCTTCGCTGGCCACGATATCGTTCGCCCTCATGCCTCTGCTGTCATCCATGGGCATTTCCTCCGGCGACCTTGTCCTTGCCAGTTTCATGTCGGCGCCCTCCGCCGTGATGTTCGCGGCGCTCATGTGCCCGGAAGAGGAGGAGAGCGCGCCTGAGGACGAAATAAAGGCCGATCTCATGTCCGGCAGGGGAATTGCCGAATCCTTCGCGAAAGGGGCCCTGATGGGCCTCAAATTGGCCGTAAGCGTCATCGCGATGCTCATCGCGATCTCCGCCGCCATTTATTTCATAAACAAGCTGCTTGTCTCTCCCAAGGCCTTCTTCCCGAATTACCCGGAGATCTCGCTTCAGGGCCTTTTCGGTCTCATAGGCTGGCCTTTCGCTTTCCTGATGGGCGTTCCCGCCGCGGAATGTTCGAAGGTCGGCTACGTTTTAGGCTGCAAGGTTGTCCTGAACGAGATAGTCGCTTATCAGGAGCTGCTTAAGATAGCGGAGGCGATCTCCCCGAAAACGCTGAGGATCGCGACCTTCGCCTGCTGCGGTTTCGCGAATTTCGGGACCGTCGCCATCCTCTTCGGACTCATCTCTCCCTTGCTCGAAAAAGACAGGCTGGAAGCCTTCTCGAATCTGCTTTTCAAGGCCCTTCTGGCCGCGGTGCTCGCGTCCTTTACCACCGCCGCGCTGCTCGCGGCGATATTTTAACGGATAAGCCGTATATCCCTCGCTGAGAGCGCGGGATTGCCCCTGATTGATTTTCAGAGCCCCTTTTGA
>DFCM01000089.1 GCA_002366995.1 bacterium UBP3_UBA3054
AGCGCTCTAGCCAGGCTGAGCTACACTCCGATACCACTATTTGCGACGGAGATTTTACCAAATCGGAAAGTTAATTTCAAGGTTTTTCAAGCGTGTCGAAGGGAACCTGGACTTCCACTGCCCCGAATTTGACTTTCGCCTTGTTCTTTGCCCTGTCTATCTTAACGACCGTTCCCTTGTCCTGGAACTGCGGCAGGAAGACCATGTCCCCTGCTTTCAGTTTTTCCAAAAATTGCTTCGGCGTGCTCTCGGAGCGCTTCCTTACGACCGGCAGAGGCGGAGGTGTGGCCTTCTTTTCCTCTTTCTTTACGATCGGAACGACAAGCTTTCGGCTGTCCGGGAGACTGAAGGGCTTTTCCTCAAGATTGTTGAAGGGCACGTCGTACAGAAGGCCCTCCGCTTTCAGGCGCGCCGTCTTCTGACGCTGGTTGATCTTCACCACTTCGCCGAAGGTCCTGAGATTCGTCACATAGACGCTGTCCCCAGGCTTCAGGCCCGCGAGGAATTCAAGCCTGTGCTGTTCTCTCGGCGTTCCTTTGGAGATGGAAAGGACTCTTTCCCTGAGCTTACCGATAAGCCCTTTCCAGGGCTCCGGCGCGAGATCGACGTTGCGGGAGAACTCCTCGACTTCTTTCACGATGTCGTCCATGATGTAGGAGATCCTGGCTTCCGCCTCCTCCTTTATCGTGATCTTTTCCTTCTCCGTGTCCTTTATGCTCTGGGTGAGCTTCACTCTCAGTTTCTCGTTGCGCCTTCTGGCCTTTTCCGCCACGGACTTCACGTGCTGGACTCTGTTGATGAGGTCCGAGGTGTCCTCGTTCTCATCCTTCAAAAGCTCTTCCATGCGGTCAAGCACTTCATTCGGGATCTTGTAGCGCCTGGCAATGGCCAGCGCGTTGCTGCTTCCCGGCTGTCCGAGCAGAAGCCTGTAAGTCGGCAGAAGCGTTCCCCTGTCGAATTCCATGGAGGCGTTCTCGACTTCCGGTGACTGGTAGGCGTAGGCCTTCAAGGCGCCCAGGTGCGTTGTGATGACCGTTCTGGCTTCCCTGCTCCTGAGATGATCGAGCGTGGCCATGCCGAGCGCCGCGCCTTCCGCGGGGTCCGTTCCGGTTCCCAATTCGTCCAGCAGTACAAGGCTCTCCTTGTCCGCTTCCTCGAGTATCCCCGCCATGTTGGTGAGATGCGAACTGAAAGTGGAAAGATTCTGCTCTATGCTCTGCTCGTCGCCGATGTCCGCGAAGATCTTTTTGAAGACCGGCATGGCAGAGGGATGCGCGGCCGGGATATGCATGCCGCTCTGGACCATCAGGGACAAAAGTCCCAGCGTCTTCAGAACGACCGTCTTGCCGCCGGTGTTGGGACCGGTCACAACCACGATGTTGAACTCCTCGCCCAGTCTTATGTCAAGCGGCGTCAGGCGCTGCATCGCGTCGCGGGGCTTCATATGCCCTTTCTTCGCGATGTAAGCGCCAAGAAGGGGGTGTCTGGCACCGGCAAGCTGTAATGACCCGTCTTTGGTCAAAGAGGGCTCTATGCACTCGTAGGAGGCCGAGAAGCGGGCTTTGGCCAGCGTCGCGTCGATGTACACGACCGCCTTGGCGGTCATCAGCGCCGACAATGCCCTTTCCGCCAGCATGGAAGTAAGCGACCACAGGATCCTCGTTATCTCACGGCGCTCGTCGTAGCGCGTCTCCTCCAGCTCGTTGACGAGCGAGAAGACCGCCTGCGGCTCGACGTAGACCGTCTGGCCGGTCTGGCTCTTGTCGTGCACGACGCCGGCCACCGCCCTTCTTGAAGGTGCTTTCAAGGCCAGGACCGGGCGTCCGTTCCTTTCAAGGATATTACGGTTTTCCAAAGCGTCTTTCACCGCCGCGGCGTTCATTATCCTCTGCAGACGTTCCTTTATTGCGGCGTCCAGCTTCGCGATTTTTCCTCTCAGTTCTTTCAGTTCCTTGGAGGCGCTGTCCCTTATCGTATCATCCGGCGAGACGACGTCCCTAATGGCGCGCGAAAGTTCGGTGAGGTCGGCGATCTTTTCCGTCCACTGCGACATCAACGGCAGCAGCTCGGAATAACCCTTCAATTGCGTTTTCAAAGAAAGGCAGCCCTCGAAAGCGGAGGCGATATCGTTGAGCTCGTTCGGTTCGAAGGGCACTCTTCTTCCGCCTATGTCGGCGAACCAGATGGAAAGGTCTTTTATCTCCCCCATTATGGGCGCGCAGCCCCTGTCGATTAGGCCGCGGAATTCCGTGGTCTCCTTGAGGAGCGTCTCGATCTTTCCCCTTTCGGTCAGCGGCTTCAGAGCCAGCACATAATCCTTGCCGCCGCTGGTGGAGGCGAAATTAGCGAGCACTTCCAAAAGCGCGTCGTACTCCAGGACCTTCAAAGAATGGTCGGCTATCTTGCTCACTTTGCCCATAAGTCTCCAAGCGCTTTTTCGAAGATAACGTCCCAGTCGTAGGCGCGGCCCATCTCTTCGGCCGCCGCGCGGTATTTCTCATAATCCGAGAGGATCTCGGAAAGCGCCGAAGAAAGCGATCCCGTGTCAAAAGACGCGATCACACCTGCGCCGCGCGCTTCTATTTCTTTTGCCACCAAAGGCACGTCGGTGATGATGACGGGCAGTCCGCAGCCAAGATAAACTTTCGGCTTTCCGGGGTCGGCGTTGACCGAAAAGACATCCTTTTCGGGATTGTAGAGCGCCAACCCGACGGCGCAGGAGCAGATGATCTTTTCCAATTCCTCGTGGCTCTCGATGAAGCCCGTGAATATGACGCGCTCACTCAGCCCAAGTTCGGAAGTCAGCTTTTTCAAGCCTTCCTCCGCCGGACCAGTTCCGGCCACGGTCAGAGAGACACGCGGGAACTTTTCAATTAGCGACGGCATTGAGCGCAAGACAAGGTCCACTCCGGAATTATCCTTCAAATGCCCCATGAAAACGAGCGCTTCGGGATCTGAGGGCGTTTTTCTTACAGCAGAAAGCTTGGAGTAATGCGTGCCGTGCGGCACGGTCAGGACGCGTTGGCATTTCAAGCCGGGATGATCCTTTTCCCTGGCTTCCTGCATCCTGGGAGAGAGATTCCAAACCGCCGACGCTCTTTCGCAAACATACTTGTCGAGCGCGCGGTAAACTCCCCTTAAGAACCAGGGCTGGGCTTTGGGCGCGTAATCGATCGTAAAGTTCACGGTCTTCCCTATTTTTTCCCTGATACCGGTTAAGGTATCGAAAGCGCCGTTGCCAATATAGGTGTCGACCGCAAATCCCTTCTCGCGCAAAAGCGCGAGCGCTTTTTTCGTAAGACGAAGTTCCTTAAAATAGCGCCAGACCTTGGGGCCCTTGGGCGAGGGACATTCCCAGATCCATTCCTTCCCGCCCTGAAAGACCGTCAGGCGGCAGAGATTCCTGTTGGAAAAATCAAACGGTATTTCCCAGAGCGCCGCCTCTTCCCCTCTTTCGCGAAGATAGCGGAAGAGTTCCTGCCCGGGACCGGTGGCGAAATAATGCAGGGAAATGAGAGTGGCCAAAGGATCAGTCCTTCTTTTCGAGCGAGATCAGTTCGATCCCGCATTCTTTTGCGACTTTCAAACTTTTCTCGTCGCGGTAGAATTCTCCGTAATAGATTCTCTTGATGCCGCTGTTGGCAATAAGCTTGAAGCAGTTCCA
>DFCM01000014.1 GCA_002366995.1 bacterium UBP3_UBA3054
GGGAAGTCTTTTTTTATGCGGCCTCATTTCGCTTTTCTTTGTAAAGCCAGAGCGATTAGCAAGATAAATCCGATGACCGCGGGTTCGGCTCGATAAAAAAGGCTTCCCGCAAGGGAAGCCTTTTTTTACCGAATCTAGAGGAGCTTATCTCCGCTTTCTCGCGAAGGCAAGGGCAAGCAGCGCAAGCAGGCCTATGACAGCGGGCTCAGGTATCGCGTTGTGCGGCACCAGGGCGACGTTGATGTCCTTTATGAGGATGTTGGCGTTGTCGCGGTAAGACCAGAACTTGATGGTCGGCATGGCTTCGTTGAGAAGAACGCTTTCGCTGACGCCGTTGGGGTAGTCGAGGATCTGGTCGGAGCCTTCCAGGTGGTACTCGTTCTCACCAAAGGTGAAAGCGTAGAAACGCTTGTACATGAAGTCCACGATATGGCAGTTGAAGCGGGTGTAGTAGGTGAACCACTGATTGTTGGGAACGGGCACCGAGGACTCGATGTTTTCCTTCCACCAGTTGGTGTTCTGGATGTCCGGCAGATCGGGGAAGACGTTCATGCTTCCGCCTTCCTGGTCGAGGTAGAAGTAGAGCTCGTTCTGGCGGTGGCTGTTGTCCTGGCTGACAAAGAAGGCCGCGTAGGGATGCTCGTATTCCTCTTCCGGCAGATCGACGTAGGTATCGGGGATCAGTATCTGCATGCCCACCACGATGTCAAATTCCTCGGCCGCTTCCGCGGGCGCGTTGACGTTAAGGATATAGCCGCAGTACTTGTTCCAGTCGTTGGCGTTGATGAACTGCGCGCACTTTACGCTCTTGTTCAGGGGATCCTGCACGACGGCGGCGCAGTTGTGCATGGTCACGCGGTCGAAGCAGGAATCCTGTTCGCTGAGTTCGTTGACCACTTCCGTCTCGGTGACCTCGGAGTATTCGAGGCTGTTGAAGTCGGAGGAGTAGAGGACATAGCCCTCTTCCGCGCTGCCGGCCTGCACGCCGACGGTCAGTTCTTCCACCTGGCCTTCGCTGGTGGTGAATTTCACTTTGGCGCGGTGGAAGCCGTAGCCCAGTTTGCCTCTGTTGACGTTGACGTCGATGGTGGTCGAGCTTTCGACCTCGCCGCTCAAAGCGCTCAGGGTAAGCCAGGAGGCGCCCTGGGTCACTTCGGCGGTGTACTCGAAGGCGCGGCCGCCGGCGTTGAGGATCGTCAGCTTGGTGCCGTCTTCATTGTAGGGGATGGGGTTGGCGGCCATTCTGAGTTCCATGACGCCGGGCTTGGAGGTGTCCTTGGGCTCCATGCCGATCTGGATGTCGTCCACATAGATTGGCTGATGATCGCCGTTGCCGAAGATGTAGAAGCGGAATTCGTTGAAGTAGTCGTAGTCGCCTCTTGAGCCTGTGATGGGCTCGCTGCACTCCACCGTGGTCTCGCCAAAAGTCATGGACAAGAGACGGCAGTTCAGAGGATCGGCGTTGTAGGTGTAGCCGAAGTCGAACCATTCGCCCACCGGCACGGTCACGCCTTCCAAGGGGTTGTTGTCGCAGTTGGAGCATCCGACTTTGATCCTGCCGCTGTCGTTGACGGAGACGCCGTATTCGCCGATGTAGTGGCCGAGGTCGTTGCCGGTGACGAAGTAGGGGCCCGTAGCGCCCGGAGGCAGCATCAGCTTCATTCTGCAGACGTAGTTGTTTTTGGCGGAGGAGCCTTGCGGGGCCTTGCAGATGATGTGCAGGTTCTGGTTGTCGCCGATGACTTCCAGGCAGGAGCCGCCGGTGGTGGGCTCGACCACCACGTTGGCGGTCGCTCCGCCGATCCAGGCGGGATCTTCTTCTTTGATGTTGCCCAACGCCATGCTGTCGAAGTCGCTGTAATAGAAGGTGGCACCAGTCTCGTCGCTGGACTGTACGAAGAAGTTGACGACCTTTTCGGAACCCGCGCCGGTCACGGTCACTTGTCCGAAGCCGTAGGTGTTGCCGAGGTCTTCGCGGGAAATGTCCATGGTGTACTTCTTGCTTCCGCTGCCCTCGATGGTGTCTTCCAGGATGCCGGTCTCTTCGTCGGCTTCCCTGATGGTAAGCCAGCCGCCGCCCTGGGTCACTTCAGCGCTGAAGCTGAGGTTGCCGGTGCCGGCGTTCAGGACCGTCAGAGTGGAGGTCTGCTCGCTGAGCAGCACCTGGCCGCCCTTGCCGACTTCCAGTTCGGGGCCTACGTCGGGACGGGCCACGGAGTCGATGACGAAGTCCTTGACGTAGATTGGGGCGGAATCAGAGTTGCACCAGCCGAAGAAGCGCATGTAATTGAAGTAGTCTTTGCTTCCGTTGGTGTTGTTGATGAGAAGATTGAGATTCGAGGTCACATCCCCGAAGGTGATGGAGATGAGTCGGGAGTTGTCCGGCGTGAAGTTGAAGACGTAGGAAACGTCGAACCATTCGTCGATGGGACAGGTGTTGCCCATGTGGGCGAATATGACGCCGCCCTGCTCCTCGCTGTAGCGGGTCGTCAGCTCGTAGTTGACGCCGCCGTCAGTGGTGGAGCCCAGGTTGTACTGGCTGTAGGCGCCGTAGCCGCTGGGGATCAAGCCCTTGAAGGAGACGCGGTAGTTGTAGCCTTCGCTGCTGCCTTCTGGCACGTCGCACTGGATGTGGAAGGCGGCATAACCTTTGTAATTGATCTTCACGGCTCTATCACCGTCCATGTCAACGATGGGGGAGTCGTCGGGGGCGCCGTAGCCGTTTTTCCAGGCCGGATCGACCGCCCTGATGTCTTTGCCAAGCTCCATCTTGTCGAAGTGGCCCTTGTAGTAGGTGTAGCCTTCGCCTTCCACGCCGGACTGGACGAAAACGTTATAGCTGGCAGAGACGGCGCCGCAGACCGCGCTGATGGTGCCGCAGTAATAGTCGTTGCCCATGGCGGAGCGGTCGATGGTAGTGTCGAGCGTGACGGAGGAGCCGCTGGGGATGTTAGTGACGATGTTGGCCTGGCCGTTCAGCTTCATGAAAGCGGAGTTGGAGGAGATGACCACTTCGCCATCCTTGGTACCTTCGTTGAAGACGCGGATGCTGGTGGAACTGGTGTTGAAGTCCAGACGGTTCTGACCTGTTATGGTAAGCTGCACGTCGCCCACGTTGCGGGGAACCAATTCTATTTTGAGGTTGTCGATCTTGACGTCCACGTTGCCCCAGGGGAAGAAGCGGAAGTTGGGGAAGATGTCCTTTTCCTGGCTGGAGCTGATAAGGATGTCAAGATCCTCGTACACGGCCTCGCCGAACTGCACGGACAAAAGTTTCCTGTTGCCGGGATTACCGTTCATAACGTAGCTGATGGGGATCCACTCATCCACGGGACAACTGTTGGTGGACGCGAAGGGAATAGTTCCGCTCTTGACGATTTTGAAAGCGTAGTCCCCATCTTTGGCGAAAATTAGTTCGCCCATGCCATCGTTGGAGTTGAAGTTGATCTGGTTAGCCTTAGCGAAATTGACCATGAAGGAGACCCTGAAGTCGCTGGTGATTGAGTGGTTCTCGCTGTTGGGGATCTTGGTGTGGGTGGCGACGTACCTGTCGGTCAGGTTGTAACGCAGGCAGCGGCCTTCGCCGCCATATCCGCCTTCCACCACATCGACGGTGTTCTCCTCGTTCGGTTGGGAGTAGCAGTACGACCAGACGGAGGGGTAGTTCGCGACGATCGCGCCTAATTCCAGATCGTCGAAGTTAGTCTCGAAAAGAACGCTGTCCGCCAGGGCGTAGGAACCCAGGAATAAGACAGCCGCAAGGATAAGGAGTTTTTTCATAAGTATCCTTTATTATTGGTTATTGTATATATAAAATATACCAAAAATAGGAAAAAGATACAATTATAAAAAAGGCTTCCCGCCGCAGCGGGAAGCCTTTTTTGTCAAGCGTCAGCGTTTGCGCTGAAGCTTATCTCTGCTTTCTGGCGACGGCCAGGGCCACGAGGG